>DAHVEJ010000100.1 GCA_027313145.1 Phycisphaerales bacterium
GATCAGTGTTCTTTGATCAGTGAAAAGGACTCCTAAATGCTGGCGGCCACAGCTGACCGCCGAAAGCTCATCGCTTACAATATCCCCCATGGCTAACGGCAAACAAATACTTGAACTCACTTGGATCGGCAAAGACATCCGCCCAAAACTCGAGCCGCGGATTCTCATTGAGGATCCGGAGAAAAGCTATCACGCGGGGTTCAGGCGCGACGACCAGCCAACAGCGGCCAGCCGTCAGCATGGGGCGGCCCAGCAAGCTGATGGCCGAAAGCTGAACGCTGAACGCCCCTCGGACTTCTTCGATAACCGCCTGATTTTTGGTGACAACCTTTTGGCGCTCAAGGCGCTGGAGCAGGAATTCACCGGTAAAATCAAGTGCATCTACATTGATCCGCCCTACAACACCGGGTCGGCATTTACGCATTACGATGACGGCGTTGAGCATTCCTTATGGCTTTCCCTGATGCGCGACCGGCTGGAATTATTGCGACGGTTGCTCTCGCCCGACGGGTCAATCTTTATTCAGATTGACGACCGGGAGTGCCATTACCTAAAGGTAGCGATGGATGAGATACTCGGACGGGAAAATTTTCTGGGAACCGCCATTTGGCAAAAGAGAATATCACCAGATCCGGACAGCAAATTCATTTCCGCTACGCACGACTATATATTCCTCTATGCCCGCGATCAGGGACGGTGCATGATGAACCGGTTGGTGAGAACTGCCGAGCAGGACGCCCGCTACTCTAACCCCGACAGCGATCCACGCGGGCTATGGACCAGCAGCGACTTGACACGGCGCGAGTACCGGGAACATGACTTCTACGCGATAAAACTACCATCAGGGAGGGAGGTCTGGCCGGCCAAGGGCCGAAGCTGGAGCGTGCCACCGGACACATTTGAAGAGATGCGCAGCGAGAACCGAATCTACTTCGGCCCCAACGGCGATGCAATGCCAAGGCGAAAGCGTTTCCTTTCCGAGGTGCGCGACGGCGTAGTCCCCACGACCTGGTGGAGAGGCGAGGATGTCGGGAAAAACGAGGATGGCAAGCGTGAAATAAAATCTCTTTTCCCGAACGAGAACGATCCGTTTGCAACCCCAAAACCCGAGCGACTGATCGAACGCATCCTGACGCTGGCCACCAATCCCGGCGACTGGGTTCTCGATTCCTTCGCCGGTTCCGGCACCACCGGTGCCGTGGCTCACAAAATGGGCCGTAAATGGATCATGGTGGAACTCGGTGAGCATTGCCACACCCACATTATTCCACGGCTAAAAAAAGTTATTGACGGCACCGACCCCGGTGGCATTACCGAATCGGTCGGCTGGCAGGGTGGCGGTGGCTTCCGCTATTACCGCGTGGGGCCGTCGTTGTTGGAAAAAGACCAGTTTGGCAACCTGGTTATCAGCAAGGAATTTAATTCCGCCATGCTCGCGGAGGCGATGTGCAAGCTGGAAGGATTCATATATGCCCCCAGCACCAGCGATTATTGGCAGCAGGGCCATTCCACAGAAAATGATTTCATTTTTGTCACCACGCAAACGCTTTCTTATGAACAGTTGGCCAAACTATCCGAAGATGTCGGGCCGAACCGGACGCTGCTGATTTGCTGCGGCGCGTTCCGCGGGGTCAAGGCCGGTGAATTTCCGAATTTGACCGTTAAAAAAATCCCGAAAGCTGTATTAGCCAAATGCGAATGGGGCCATGATGATTACAGCCTGGAGATTCAGAATCTGCCGGTAAAAGCGCCGGAAAGCAACGCAGGCATCCTGCCTGCATCAGAAGCAGGCGGGACGCCTGCGGTACACGGCACGCCGCACCCCAGAACCAAAGCCCAGCGCCG
The DNA here is from genome assembly GCA_027313145.1 of Phycisphaerales bacterium. Classification (GTDB taxonomy): domain Bacteria; phylum Planctomycetota; class Phycisphaerae; order WQYP01; family WQYP01; genus JAMDCX01. The sequence continues at coordinate 1,846 of DAHVEJ010000100.1, forward strand.
CAAACAGGCGGCAGCCAATAATGCGTCCCTATTTGATACCACGGATACCTCGGAGGACGTACAGTGAAATCGCGGCACAACAATCAACTGTACACGCATGTCCGCAAATTATTGCAGTCAGCACGATCCCACCTGGCGCGATCCGTAAACAGCACACAGGTTGTCGTCAATTGGCTTATTGGACGAGAAATTATCCTGCAGGAGCAACAAGGAAAGTGGCGGGCGGAATACGGACAGCAAGTATTGCAAGACCTTTCCGCCAGACTATGCAAGGATTTTGGCGGCGGTTATTCCGTGGACAACCTTGAACTATTTCGGCGATTCTACCTCGCATATCCAACACTCGTTTCCCCATCCCCGCAGGCGCAGGCCATCGCATCGCCAATTTCCGACGCAGCGCGTCGGAAATTGCCCCCGAGAACTTCCACGCGAAAGCCCCAGCCCGCATCATTAAGAAAAAACATGCCCCGATATCCGGAACCCGGTACGTTGGAACCGGTCTGGATTTCCGACGCGCCGCCTCGGAAATCATGGAAACCAGGATTGCTGAATCCGGAACTTTCCTGGACGCATTATCGTGCCCTGCTGCGCGTGCAAGACGCTCAGCCACAAGCCTTCTACGAAATCGAGGCCATTAAAAATAGCTGGTCCGCGCGTGAACTCCAGCGGCAGATCAACAGCCTGCTATACGAGCGACTGGCGATGAGCAAGGACAAGAGGAAGCTGCCTCACATTCCAAGTATGGCCGCGTTAAGAACGGAAATCCGCCGGGAGCTAAGGATGTTTCAAAAGCCTGAGGTGCACGCGTGAATCCCACCGTCAATGCCATCGCCAACCGCCTGAGCCTGCGGCAACCCCAGCGCGATTCGCTGGAGATTCTCGCGCGCGTCTGTGACATTATTTCACTGGAAAAAGGTGCTGATCCGGCGGCGGCACTGGAGGCTATCAAAGCCGAATTTCCATCGGTGACGGATTTTGAACGCGACTTTCCATCCCTCTGCTTCGCCCTGGCCACCGGTGTGGGCAAAACGCGGCTTATGGGGGCGTTTATCAGTTACCTCTACCGGGCGGAAAATATCCGGCATTATTTTGTTCTGGCCCCCAACCTGACCATCTACAACAAGCTGATCGCCGATTTTACGCCCAATACCCCAAAATACGTTTTTCAGGGCATCGCGGAATTCGCACTCAATCCGCCGGAAATCATCACCGGCGACAACTACGAATCTGGCCGGGGCGTGCGGCGTGACGATCTGTTCGACACCAGCCACGTCCACATCAATATCTTCAATATTTCCAAAATCAACAGCGAAGTGCGCGGTGACCGGGCACCGCGGATCAAACGCCTAAGCGAATACATCGGTGAAAGCTATTTTGAATACCTTTCCAAACTTGATGATCTGGTACTGCTGATGGATGAAAGCCATCGATACCGGGCCAGTGCCGGCGTAAAGGCGATCAATGAGCTTAAACCCATTTTAGGATTGGAACTGACCGCAACACCACAAATCGAAAAAGGAAATACCGCCGAGCCATTTAAGAACGTGATTTATAGCTATCCACTGTTCAAAGCCATGGAAGACGGCTTTGTCAAAGAACGCGCTGTGGCCACGCGGGAGAATTTTGACGCGGCTAATTACAACCCCGAATCGCTGGAGCGGTTGAAACTGGAGGATGGTATTCATGTCCACGAGAACGTAAAAACCCGGCTGGAAATTTACGCCCGGGAAAATGGCCGCGAGATCATTAAACCCTTCATGCTGGTGGTGGCCGCGGACACCACGCACCCCAACACGATTCTCCAGACGATGGAAGCCGATGACTTTTTCCAGGGCCGCTATAAAGGAAAAGCGATTACCGTCCATTCCAATTTGCGCGACGAAGAAAAAGATGAAACCGTCCAGCAGTTGTTAACCGTGGAGAATAGAGACAATCCCACGGAAATTGTCATCCATGTCAACATGCTCAAAGAAGGCTGGGATGTCACCAATTTGTATACCATCGTTCCACTGCGCGCCGCTAATTCCAAAACCCTCGTGGAACAATCCATCGGGCGCGGATTGCGCTTGCCTTATGGCAAACGCACCGGTGTTGTGGATGTGGATCGCCTGACAATCGTTTCGCATGATAAATTCCAGGAGATTGTCGATGAAGCCAGGCGCGGCAATTCCATTATCCGGACCGGTGTGGTCATTGGAAGAGAGATCCCCACTGAACGGCAGATCGCGGTAGTCATACCATCCAATCTGGAAATGGCCATCACCGGGGCACCCGTCCCGACGGGACTTGCGGTCAGGCCGACGGGCAATTTATTTGAAACTCCCCAGCAACAGCGGGCCGGTCAGGCGGCGTTGGAAATTATCGGCCAACTGGAGCGGCAGGGGCACCCGCCGGATTTAAACAATGCCGATGTTCGGGCCGATATTGCACGCAAAGTGACCGTCGCCATGACGCCGGCGCAGGGCGATCTCATTGGATCCTTTGAGCCAATGGATATTGGACATATCGTTGAAAAAACGGTGGCGTTATGCCAGGAGATGTCAATTCAGATTCCCCGCATTACCCTGCTGCCCAAGGGTGACGTTACCGCCGGGTATCGGGATTTTGACCTTGATACCTCCAGAGTGCATCTCCAGCCGGTCGCCAAAGATATTCTCATTCAGCACCTGCGCGACAGCACGCAGCATCGACTCATCAGCGGGGATGGAACCGTGGAGGAGCAGCGGCTGGAGGATTATCTGGTTTTTGGTCTCATTGATTACAACGATATATGCTACGATCAGCACAGCACCTTGCTTTACAAGCTCTCCGGCCAGATGGTGGAACACCTAAAAAGTTATCTGAAAGATGATGACGCGGTAAAAAATGTTCTCCAATACCATCGCCGGACGCTCGTGGAATTGATCCACACGCAAATGCAGGAGCATTTTTATCAGAATCACGCGGACTTTGATGTACGTACCGCCGCCGGGTATACCACGCTGCGGCCCGGCAATTACTCCATGGCAGCCGGGGAAACCGTGCGGAATTTTCGTGATACCGTGGAACAGCGGATTTTAATTCGCGGCATGTTATTCGGCGGCTTTACACGGTGCTTATATCCGGCCCAGAAGTTTCACACTGATACCGAGCGGCGGTTCTCCGTCATATTGGAAAACGAACTCGACGTGCAAAAATGGTTCAAACCCAACCGGGGCGACTTTCAGATCCACCTGCCCGGCGGCACATCCTACGAACCTGACTTTGTGGTCGAAACCCGCACGGCAAAATTTATCTGCGAACCCAAAGCTGCCAATGAAATGAACTCCGTCGACGTAAAGACCAAGGCCGGGGCAGCAACCCAATGGTGCCAATACGCAACAGAACACGAAGGCAAAAACGGCGGCAAGCCCTGGACCTATCTGCTTATTCCGCATGACGCCATTTCGGAAAACAAAACGCTTAAAGGATTAGCCGCAACTTACACCTATCGCGATGCATCCAACGGATAAGACAGTCACGATATCGATCCGTGATCAGTGATCCCTGATCAGTGGAAAGGACTCCCAACTTCGGAGGTAATAAAGGTACCTGGTACCTTTATTTCGTCTCTCCTTATTCAAAAATTATTACCACGCACAAGTGAACTAAATCATCGCCCGATAACCTCGTTGACAGAAGTTTCGCACTGTTGTGCGGACAAATGCAGGTCACCTTTTTAAGGAGAATTCCATGAGGCTTTCTTTCCGAAGTACCGTCAGGACAGTCCCGGTGCCAGGCAAACTTATTGCATTGGCTGCCGTTGCGGCGATTAGCACTGGGATGATTTCCCAGCACAGCTTCGGGCAGGCGTTTAGCGCCGGGGATGTCGTTGTCAGCCAGATTAATTATGTCGGCGCGGATCCCACCAACTCGGTGGTTCAGGAAATCGTCAATGGAGATCTGGCGGCGGGCACTTCGGGCAATACCTTTGCCGATCTCTTTAACAATCCCAATATTCCCGGCGTGCAGGGAACTGAAACACTTAGCGAATTCAGCACGGCCAATGTTGAATCCAACGCCGCAGTGGCCAATTTGCAAAATACCATAAATCTTCCCGCCCCCGCCGCCGCGGATACTGGAACCGGTCTTACCGGGAGTTTCAGTTCCAAATCTGAAGGTGCCTTAATGACCTCAACCAATGGGCAATATTTGACGATGATCGGCTACCAGGCTCCCGCCGGTGCCATCGGCGTATCAAATTCGTATACACCCGGCGCGGTTCCCAACCCATTTCCGTCCAATGCCACCACTAATGTGCTGTACAATCGCGTGGTGGAAGAAATTGGCTCGAACGGATCATACAGCGATGGAGCGGTGCTTAATGACGCTTACAGCGGTGACAACGCCCGCGCCGCGATCAGTGTGAATGGCCAGCAGTTTTACACCGTTGGTAATGCGGATGGTGGTTATTCCAACACGGTGCAGAGCCTGGGTGCCCGCTACTCCACGCTTGGGGCCACGACGTCCACCTTGCTGGGCACCTATAACCCCACCCCGGACAAATATGACAATTTTCGCGCCGAACAGATTTTTAACAACACGTTGTATGTCGCCAAGGGCAGTGGCGGTAAGGGAATTGACGGCATATTTCAGGTGGGAACCAGCGGCACGCTGCCGACAACTTCCGGCAATGCCATTACCGCGTTGCCCGGTCTGACCTTCACCGCCAAGACCAGTAATTTTCATCCCTTTGGATTCTTTTTCGCCAATGCCAACACGCTGTATGTCGCCGATGAAGGCGCTCCCACCGCTCCCACCACCAACGGCCCCGGGACAATCACCAATTCCACGGAGGCGGGATTGCAAAAGTGGTCTTTTAATTCCTCGACCCAGCAGTGGATGTTGGATTATGTGATGACCAATGGATTGGACCTCAACACGCTTAAACCGGTTTCCGGCTACACCTACACCGACGCGGCGGGAAAAACTGAAACTGTCTATTCGGCGGTAACGGGACTGCGCAATATGACCGGCGTGGTAAATGCGGATGGTACGGTGACCATTTATGCCATCACCGGCAATACCAGCATTATTTCCGGCGGTGAGCCCGACCCCACAAGTCTGGTTTCGATCACTGATCCATTAAGCGCCATGACATTGTCCGCCAGCAGCCAATATGATACGTTTTCAACCTTGGCAACCAGTTCGGTGGGAGATGTGTTTCGGGGTGTTGCCATGGCTCCAAGCGTGCCGATCAGCAGCGTACCGGATCCCGCGGCCCTGGCTCTCTTGAGCTTTGGAGCCATTGGAGCAATGTTCCTTCGCCGGCGCGGCACGATAACACAATGAATTTCGCGTAGCGCATGAACCGGGCCTGTGTTGTCACCGAAGGTGATACACAGGCCCGGTTGCATTTATTAACTTGCCAACCGGCCACGCAAGGCATGGCATCAGATGATCGCTGAAGCGATTGACGGCAGGGCCATTTATTCTGCGGCGGCAACTTTGGGACGTTTGGCCCGCACGGCTTTCTTTTTCATCGGTTTGCTTTCTGCCGTCGCACCTTCCGCTGATTCATCGGCATTGGCCGATTTTTGTGCCGCACCGGCTTTTCCACCGGCCTTGGCAAGAATATCCGCCGGCGGCCATTGGCCTTCGCTATTGAGCTTCAGGAATTCGTCCAGGCGGTCGGCCGGCAGCGTCATACGGCATTTCGGATAACCGGAACAGCTTATAAAATCACCGCGCTTGCCGGAGCGCACCAGCAGTTCCTTTTTATTGCACTTCGGGCACTTGAGACCAGTGGGTTTGGGCGGCGGTTTGGGCGGTAAAGGCTGACCGGTTTTGCGATCCACCTGCTGCAACGTTTTGCACTCAGGGTAACCGGAGCAACCCAGGAAAGGCCCAAAGCGGCCGATGCGCTTGATCATAGGCTTTCCGCAATTGGGGCACTTGAATTCGGTGACTTCCAGTTGAACCGGTTTGCCTTCCCGATCCACATTCATGGCCCCATCACATTCCGGATAACGTGAACAGGAAAGGAACATTTTGCCGCGCTTCGAAAGCCGGTACGCCATCATGGCACCGCACTTCTGGCATTTATATTCCGACGGGGTCGCTTCGGCGCGGGCGTGGGTCATGCGGGTTTCCGCGGTGGCTAAATCCTTGGCCAGCGGCTCATAGAATTCACGAATGACTTCCACCCAGTTTTTGTGCGCCTCTTCAACGCCGTCGAGTTCCTCTTCGATGCGTCGGGTAAATCCCAATTCCATTAAATCAGGAAATCCTTCAATGAGCTTTTCGGTAACTTTAATTCCCAGATCAGATGCAAAGAACCGCCGATCGCGCAGCAGCACGTAATTCCGATCTTGAATGGTTTGAATAATCGACGCGTAGGTGCTGGGCCGGCCGATACCTTCGGTTTCCAGGGCCTTTACCAAGCTGGCTTCGGTAAACCGCGGCGGTGGGCTGGTAAAATGCTGCGTGGGTGTAAGATCCAACGGGGCCACACGCTGCTGCTGGGCCAATGCCGGCAAGACCTGATCGTCATTGCGTGACCATACTCCCGCCACGCGCGTAAAGCCATCAAATTTCAGGGATCGACCGGTGGCCTTAAATAACGGCAGACGGTCGGCATCAACGGAAGCGTTTCCCGCAGGCCGACATTCAATGATCGCCTCGGTGACCAGCCATTGGGCGGGCATCATCTGACAGGCGATGAACCGTTTCCAGATCAGATCATATAAGCGGAATTGTTCATCATTAAGGGCCATGCGCACATCGGCCGGTGTGAGGTTTGCATCCGTGGGGCGGATGGCCTCATGGGCTTCCTGAGCGCCGGCGCGTGAGGAATAAAAATTGGGTTTTTCGGGCAGATATTGCGGCCCAAAAGCATTTTCAATATAACCGCGGGCCATTTTTAAGGCATCGGCACTGATGTTCTGCGAGTCCGTACGCATGTAGGTAATTAAACCTACCGCGCCCTGGCCCGGCAGTTCCACGCCTTCATAAAGTTGCTGGGCAATGCGCATGGTGCGCTGGGCACCAAAACCCATTTGGTTACTGGCCGCCTGTTGCAACGTGCTGGTGCTGAACGGGCCGGGCGGACGAGAAGTGGACGGCTTGGTAACCAATGAACGCACGCGAAATTCCGGTGCGCCAGGCCCCACCGGCGGAACCACGCCGGAAACTGTCGTAAGTTTTTGGGCAGGACCCTTATTGGGAATGCCGCGCGGGCCATTGGTGCCGTCGTTATCAACGGTTGCAATTTCCACTTGCCGCAGGCCCACCGCGGTGGCGGCGCGCTGGGCATCTGATACGTTCTTCGGATCAAATTTTTTGCCTTCAAATTCCACCAATTGTGCTTTGAAGGCCTGGTTTTCCGTAAGCCATTGTCGCTTTTCCGCGCCGGACGGCCCGGCGGCCGGGGCTGAATCCGTACCGTCGTCAGCCTCTTCTTCATCCGGTACCGACAAAAATTCCCTCCATTGGCGGACCAGGGCATCGGCACCCTTTAGCTCCGTGGTAAAGACAGCCTGAAGTTTCCAATATTCATCCGGAAGAAAAGCATTGATTTCCCGCTCACGATCCACAATGAGCTTTACCGCAACACTTTGCACCCGCCCGGCCGATAATCCGCGGGCCACTTTTTTCCACAGCAGCGGCGAAACTTTGTAGCCCACAAGCCGGTCCAGAATGCGCCGCGCCTGTTGGGCATTTACCTTGTCCAGGTTAATCAGCCGTGGATTTTCAAATGCCTTGAGAATGGCGGCTTTCGTAATTTCGTTGAACACCACGCGTTTGACGGCACGTTGATCCAGATTCAACGCCTGGCTTAAATGCCACGCAATGGCCTCTCCTTCACGGTCCAAATCTGTTGCCAGATATACTTCATCCACTGACCGCACGATGGATTTCAATTCACTGACAAGTTTTTTACGGCTGGATAGCACTTCGTATGTGGGCTCAAATTCCTTTTCGATATCCACACCGATGCCCTTTTCCGGCAAATCACGCACATGCCCCATGGAGGCTTTGACCGTGTAGGCCGAACCAAGGTATTTGTTAATCGTTTTGGCCTTAGCCGGAGATTCCACAATCACCAGCGCCATGCCGCTTTTTTTAATCGCTTTTGCCACTCGTCGTTTCCAATCCTTAAAACATACTTTGCTAATCGGGCTTTTGCCGACTCCCGACTTTCCCTACGCCCATATTACGGATTATTTCCCAATCCGCAGCGCAATCCCACCGTGCAACGTCGGCTTTCCGAGGGCTTTGCGTCCAATATTTATCACAAGCTGCTATAGAAAAGCAAATTAATTCGCAATCACAAATCCACTTTTCTCCTTGGATTGTGACCCTTTTACGTACACTATGTCAATGCGTAAATGATGAGCAGACAATCCCTTATAACACGATTTCAGGATGCCAATCAGCGGCTTTTTACCTTGGACATGCCATCTTCACCCGTTTCTTACCGTCCCAAAACATAACATTATCATCGCAAGTTCACAATATGTTGCGTCGGATCCGCTGGCATGTCCCTTCGGGGGCTTTTATAGGAAGCTGCATAATATCGCGGAATATTAATCTTTTGGCACATATTTTGCAGTGTAATCTGCCGATGTGAAAAGAAGATTTCGATTTTTTTACACCGAGGTGTGTTAACGTGCGTATAGTTCTATAGAGACCCGCAAGCTGCCCGTCCTGAACGGGCGAGGAGGTTTTATGAATGGCCCACATGGCCCCGCAATTTTGGATTTGAACACGCAGGGGGACCTGCTAAGCCCCAATGGGCTGTATCGCCTGCATGATTCAGAGGCAATTGCCTCCAACATCAAACGCTTATTCAGCTTTCTAAGATCAATTCGCTGTGCGGTGGTCAGTACCCGCCTGCACCATACCATTATGCTGGACCGCTCGGCTCCCCATTGCGTGTGTACGCCGGGAAACCCCGGCTATAACAAACTTTCATTTACCTTGCTGCCCCAGCGTATTGAAATGCCGGTTGACTGCGGTACTGATCTGCCCGTGCAGACTTTTCATGATGCGCAACAATATATTTTTGATCTGCCGGATCCCAATCCCTTTGATTCTCCCCGACTGGATCGTCTGTTATCAGAAACCGAGACCAATACCTGGCTGATCATCGGCGGGCCGCTGGAATCTTCCGTGCGCATGGCTGTTATGGGACTTTTACAGCGCCGCAAGGAAGTAGCAATTGTTAAGGATTGCATGGGCCAACGCGATCCATATGAAGCCGAGATGGCCATGCGGCAGGTGGAAAGTAAAAATATTCAGTGGCTCACGGTCGATGAAGTTATTGAGCGCTGCAGCCGCAAGCCGGTGCGACGCTCACGCCTTCTGGCTCGTGTGGCACACCGTACACGCCCGGCCGGTGGGTCCGCCGCCGCAAGTTACCGCGGACGCTCGCGAGTCGTTAGCAATCCTTACCGCCTGCGCGATTAACCTGATAAACCTCAGGCACCCCGGCCTGTCCTGTCAGGGCGAGGTTAGGGCGAGGTCAGTATCAGGGCATTACCTGATGGATCGCGCAATTCCAGCGTGGAATCGGTGCGTACCATCGGTATATTTTCACGCTTTACAGCGGCCTCAATACGATGCCATAGTTGCCGGTCCGGAACTGTAATAGCCACATGACTTAATCCTTGCGCTCCGGAGGGCGCGGGCGGGCGACCCAGGCTTTCCCAAGTATTAATACCGACATGATGGTGATAGCCATGATACGAGAGAAATGCGGCTGAATGTCCAAAACGCAACTGCAGGTCCATGGCCAAAATATCTCGATAAAATGTTTCCGCCGCAGCTAAATCAGATACACGAAAATGCACATGCCCCAAAATTGTTCCCGCCGGCAGTGTCGGCACAATTGCTTCGTGCGGACCCAACTCAGCCAACAGACCAGTGAAATCCAGAGGATCACTGGCCATGGACAATTGTCCGTTCGCCCGTGGCCAATGATGCTCCGGGCGGTCTCGATATATCTCTATGCCGTTACCTTCAGGATCGGCCAGATACAGCGCCTCACTAACCAGATGATCAGCGGCCCCCTGCACCGCCACCCCGTTTTGTATCAGATGGCGCAAGTGCATGGCCAAAGCGGCACGCGATGGCAGCAGAATCGCGAAATGATATAAACCCGTTGTCCGGCCCGCAGGCTTTGCCTGTGGATTTTCCTTGAGCGTCAACAGGCAACGATCCTCCACACCCATCATCGCGATATTGCCGGAGGGTTCCAGGAGTTTCAACCCAATACTTTGCTGATAAAACGCCACCATCGCGGCAAGATTCCGCACCGTAAGCACAACGGGGCCAAATATTGATTTATTATTAACAGACATGACGCCTCCAAAACATACGGTTTATATATAAACCAATCATATTGTAGGCTGGTTTTGCCCGTAATCAAGGGCCCTTGCGGTGAGGCGAGAGCAAATAAAGTAGCGAGCCAGCCTGCTGGCCGTTTCCCAAAACCTTTAAGCGGTGCCCAGAACCGCGTCTCATTAAGACCACCCAAGTGGGTTTACCAAAAAGTGCCAGTTGTTCTCTAGTCCAGCCTGTGGTCAATGGCCGTCGGTCGTCGTCCCATTACCTCCCCAACCTCCCTGTGCAATCGCCCTGTGGTATCGGTTCCATCGGGGTGATCCGTGGTTCCGATGACCACTGGCGGGTGTGGCAATTTTTCCGGGCATCCCTGGGACCGCAGGTGTCCTCACCCGCTTTTGCTTTGTGGAGACCAAGACTCAGCCCTGAATTTAGGCCTCCATTAGCAAATTTCCGCCCTTGCCCGGAAAAATTGCCACGCCCCAAGGCCATGAACCAAGGCAATGTACTCGCGGAATCGTTCAATGACCCGAGGCTCCAGCAAATGCCGCCAATCCCACGCTTGAGAGGAACTATTGAATACCCCATTGGTATCGGGGTGTTACTGGTGCTGCTTTCCTCTATCACCATTTGGAGCCGTTCACCAGCCAACGCACCACCGGCGGAAATTCCGGCCGCCGGGGCCAACCGATCCAGATGTAATCCGTTCTGCCATTTGGCATATTGCCCATAAAGCCGCCATTGAAATAATTGCCTGCCACAGAGGACACCGAGGGCTCAGAGCACCCCTGGTCCAGATCCTTTTCAGGTTGCGCGGATTCCCCGCTTCGACGCCCACGTTGTGGGGTTGTGCCGGAGTTTATCCCGTGCGAGCCGGGATGGTGAAACTTGTCTTCGCTCAGTGCGACCATGGAAGCCAGTCCGCAATCAACAACGAATATTTACAGTATATCCAACTCGGCGCGTTCCACAATTTTCTGCTTCGGTAGTGCCGACTCCGCACTAAAATTGGCACAGCCAAAAACAATGGCCTTAGTCAAGAACTAAACACGCCCCCGTTTCATTCCTCGCAAGCCACTTTGTGGCCTCGTAATCGCTCCGCGGGAGTGCACGCCGAACGGGAATTTTTAACGCGATGCCGGGGCAACGCAGTCGAATTTATGCAATCGATCTCCATGATTCCATATCATCCATCCATTTGCCGATCATCTGAACTGCCGTTATCACGAAATGTATCGCGTCTACAATTATCTGGGCCGCTTCACCCGTTTTGCACAGCGCACTTGGGCCACCATAGTTATCGCAGCCCACAGATAATCGCAGGGAAAAACACGACTGTAAATCCGATCCAGATAAGCCCCCACGCCCCAGCCTCAAGCCAGGCCAGAACAATGGCGGGAGAGAACCCCGGTGGGGTGACGGAACCGGCGAAAGCACCCGAAATGCAAAGGCAGAGAAACGATAGCGGCCAGGAGGCGAGCACCGCCATCCAGAAGATAGCCGCAACAGCAATGGCTGCCACGTGCGACTTTGACCAGCCAGGGGCTGGAGTACCCACTAACCCGGCTTGCCATTGCAGAAAATACGCCGCAGCTAGGAAAACCAGGAGCATGGTGGCATTCCAGGCCAGCATGAGTATGCGGTTCTTCCATCGCGGAAAAATCGTTAATGCAGACATTTGTAGTTTCCTTTCCCCATGACCATCCTGCATATCCAAGGCAGAGGGCTTCGCCCCTAGGCTAGCGTGCGGCGCTTGGTGGCGCGATTCCCGTGCGATCCGACCTGGGCAGGAAATTCAATGATCCTGCGGCTAATCCGATGCCACGATAGCTGGAAATATTTTTTGCGGTTACGATATATCCGCCGACTCGCAAATCCCCCGATGGCCCAAAAAGGTAGAAGCTCTGCCCGGCGACCACTGCCTTTCCCTTGAAATGGATTTCCGGACGGACCGAATAGTAAAAGCTCCCGGCAGCTAAAGGCAAATCGTATAGGGTGCCAACCGAGTGGGAATCGAGGCCAGCTATTCGTACGGACGCTGCCACTGCCATTGCGACCCGGAGTTCTGCCCCTGTACGTGGTTTCCAATATCGCGGGTAGATCCCAAGCGACATACGCAAAATATCTTCGGGGGACACACCCTGCAGTAGTGCCAGTCCGTGCCGCACTGCGTGGGAAAGCAGCCACGGCGCACAGCCAGCACGGCGAAGTGTTTGCCGGGCCTTTGCAAAAACATTGGATGCATACCGTTTCACCGTGACATTGCCATGATTAGACCAATCCCAGCTTGCGGAAATGATGAGGTGCCGTCCTAGCGACGAGGCGGTGTAGCCGAGGCGCGGGGGAGCTTGATCCGTTGCCTTTTTCCAAGATAACCTGATCGTTTTTGCCCATGGCGGGAGGTATATCCGGAATGATTTTACCAAGATGCCAGCCATTCGAGCATTTGCCGCTGTGCGCATCCTGATGTGGTGCATCCACGAAATAATCAGGTCGCCCGGAGCCGGCTTGCCGTACGTTGTCGGCATCGTCCACCGCGCCGTGGCGGGGGTTCCTCTTGGTGCTAACGGCGCACCACTATCCGCCGCGGCGGTTCCGAGATCCACCCGCTGCACTTGAATCGGAATCTGAAAAGCCCCAGATCGATGATCTCCATGAAAATTTAAGCTCAGTGTTAGCGAGCCGCCAGGCCTGATATGTCCCCAAAGGGCAAGTTTGCGTATCGCTTGTGGGAGGAAAACCGTATGATTGAAAATCGATACACGACGGCCAGCAGTGTACTTATGCCAGCCCGAAACGGCCTCCGCCAATGTCACTCTTTGGAACTGGGCTGGCCAACTTGGTAGTGCAACTGTATACCCCAGAGGAAGACTGACTCGCTTTTGCATGGAGCGCTCCGCGCGGATAAGCCCAGCCATGTCGAGCTGCCTGACCCAGCCTGTGGCCATGATGATGCATGCGGCTTCTAAAGTGGCAAACACCATGATAGCAATCATTTTCGTTCGTTTAGCATGCATTGAAGTATGACCCATCGCCTCAGCCAGTGGTTATTTTGTTGATGTTGATTTTCCGCCAAAAAGAAGGCCAATCGTTAGGCTCCAGTCTCCTGTAAAAAATACTCCAGCAAATGCGTATCCCACTCTTTAATCGCGTCAATCAGTTTCTCATCACTGCCTCCTATTACCATATTAAGGTTGGCACCTTGTATGCTGCCGAGATGCCAGAACGAGAAGTGTACCGCTTCGACATTGGTTGACTGCCAGACGGGATTTTCATAACGTTTGCAGCATGTGTAAGTGAAAATTCTCTCCTTGATAAAGGCTACCTTAACTTCGTAGGCGTACAGCGCTGTATCATTCATCGTCGTTCCGCTCAACATTAGGTTGATCAGCCCTCCCATTTCGTTGAACTTGGAGAGAGCGTCAAACGAAGGAGAAACGTACGCTTGCCAATTGCTACCCGCAGGGTACCATCCGTTGGTGAGTATGGTGCTCAAATCCTGCCGGTAATGTGTATCAACATAAAAGCGGCATTTTCCATCAGCACCGCGTCCTAAATCGTGGATGGCCCCCCTCCAGTATTTCAGAGGGCCGGCACCGTGCATCGGTAAAGGGATCGGCATTCCGGGCACAACGAGTGTTCCCATCGGATCCACCCCCGCCACCGCTCTTCCCCCCACATACTCATACAAATTCACGCCGCCGGCGTAGCCGATTGGATCGCGTTGAATCCAGCGACCGAGCACGGGGTTATACGTTCGATTGCGCACATAATACTGTTCGCTTTCAGGATCGTTTAGACCCGTCCCGATATCCGTTGAAACACGACTGTTATCGGGATAGCCGCAATAAATTATGTCATTCGCACCGGCGCTTCGCTCAATAACCAATGAGCAATGATCAATGAATATATCGTCGGAGCGACAATATTGATCCGTGGTCAGTGTTCCTTGATCAGTGGAAAGGACTCCTAACTCCGAACTCCTGAATGCTCGTCCAACCCCTGTCCCCTGTAAC
>DAHVEJ010000101.1 GCA_027313145.1 Phycisphaerales bacterium
GGCGGCCTTATCAAACAACGAATCGCCAGAAGAGGCGAGGGCAAACGCGGCGGGTTCAGGACACTCATCGCATGTCAACTTGGGAAAAGAGCCATATTTCTATTTGCCTTTGCCAAGGGCGATCAGGCCAACATAAGCCCCGAAGACACGCGTGACCTGAAAGATTATGGCACCATGCTATTGGCACTTACCGAAGAGGCCATTGATCTTATGATAACAAACAGTGAATTGCAGGAGATTATTTATGGCAAAAAAAACTAAGAAATACCGCAGCGAGATCGCAGAAGCCGTTCATGAAGGCATCAAGGGTCTACACCGCGTTGGTCTGGTTGATAAGAAAACCATGCGCGAGTTTGATCTTCGCTGCCTGACCGCCGTTGACGACCTTTCCGCCAGTGACATTCAGATGCTACGGAAACGTGAAGGTATCAGCCAGGCTGTTCTTGCCCGTTGCCTTAACCTGACCGCCGGACAGGTCAGCCAGTTGGAGCGTGGGGCGAAGCATGCGCGCGGTGCTACGCTGAAACTGCTGTGCTTGATTGAGAAAAAAGGTCTGGAGGTCGTTCTGTAGTCGCCCCCCCCCGCGAAAGTGAAACCAACTGGCCGTAGAGCTATCCAACGGGGCGGTGCTGTTGCTGCCTCCGCAATTATTGCAGGGCCTTGAGCATGCCACGGTGGAACAGTTAAGCATTATTCAAATTACCGGGCCGGGTACCGGACTGCATTGGCCGATGCTCAAGATTGATCTTGAAGTTTCCGGACGGCTGACCGGGATTTTCGGTACAGTAAAATGGATGGCAAAAATCGGCCGCAAGGGCGGGCGGTCACACAGTAGTGCAAAAATCGCCGCCGCCCGGAGCAACGGAAAAAGCGGTGGTCGCCCCGTGCGGATGCCGACGGCGGGTTAATCTCATAAGAGCCAGAACCGTGTGCGAGTTTTCGTGAAGTTTCCGATATCGGCGGCGTGGGGCAAAAACCTACCATGGTCATGTTCTTTGGGCCGGCAATATTTCCGGGCGGGGTCAATATCGTTGTTTAATGGGTGGGATCGCGCCGATGATTTCCGGAACTGTCGGCTGCGGCGGGTGCCCTTTCCGCGACGCGGCGGCACATTAAATGTGCCGGCTAACATCACGTATGTCGTCGCCCGGAAAAATTGCCACGCCTTGATTTTTCGCCGAGTGTTCGATGGCTTGTAATTTTACGGGGTTTTTATATACTTATGGGTCTGGAATGAACCTGAATTGGAGTTTAGATTATGCCTCATGTTTGTCATTATACCGGTCGGAAAACACGTATTGGCCGTCAGTGCACGTATCGTGGTAAGGCCAAATATCTCGGAGGAGTCGGTATCAAAATTACGGGCAGATCAGCTCGTAAATTCAAGCCAAATCTGCAGAAGGTCCGCGTGCTTATTGATGGCAAACCGGCACGCGTCTGGGCATCGGCGAAGGCGTTGAAAACCGGCCTGGTGACCAAGCGGGTGGCGCGGCGGTTTGTGTATCGCAAGCCATCAGAAGCGGCAGCCGCCTGAGGTGGCTTCGACCATTTTTGGTGCGGTGAAGCGATTGGATGCGCCCCCCTAATGTAGAAAAGCCCCATAAAACAAATATTATCCGTATAATACGAGGCCTATGGAAGGCCTCGTATTTGTTTGGATGGTGTAACAATGGCTGATACGCTCGATGAAACGCAGGTTCGCCACGTCGCACAATTGGCCCGATTGAAACTGGCCGACAGCGACGTGCCGCGGTTAAGCAAACAAATTTCCTCCATATTGGATTATGTAGGGCAATTGCAGGAAACGAATGTCCAAGGCCTGGAGCCTATGGCCCACCCGTTGCCGCTGCATTCGGTGCTGCGCGAAGATGAGATTCGCCCGTCGCTGACGGTTGAGCAGGTGCTGGCGAACGCCCCCGGCAAAGCCGGCGCGTTTTTTACCGTACCGAAAGTTTTGGATACCGGCATGGGCGGCGGTTAAGGGCGTGCTTGTTATCTAGCGCCCGGTCCGAGTAATGGCCGGGATTGCGGACAACGTATTGTGTCGTAAAATAGAAGAGTGTTATTGGGGTCCTATCTATGTATGCGGTTCGTTATGCGGCATGTCTTTCAGCAGCGGTTGCCGTGCTGCTCTTGTCTGGATGCGCGGGATACAATCCTCTGGCGCATCCGCAAAACAGTTATCGTGCGAATTTAACCGATCGTGTTCTATCGGTTCACGAATTTTCCACGCAGCCACAGGAAGCCGGGCAGTCGGGTATATCCACCCAATCAGTCATGCCCGGTCAGTTGCCACCCGCCGCTGTTACCGGCACCTATAGCTTCACCGTTCCTTATTCGATAACAAGTTTCAAAAAATCGACAGCCACGTATCGGCAGTATCTGCTTTATAACGGACGACCAACTCCGAACCAGAAGCCGTTCTGCGTTTTAACTGTGGCCGCGAAGGTAGCCCGAAATTGCCGCAACGGTCTGAAATTTAACGTCAGCGCCAAACGGACGTTCATCCTCAACGGCTTGGCCGCACAGGAGTGGAGCGGCTATACCAATTCGGGCAATCCCTTTGCGGAATTAATTGTTTCCCATTTGGGCGGCGGCGATAAACTTGACGCGTTGGCCATTGCGCCAAATGATCGTATTCGAGCCATGGCGCTAAAAATCTTAAGCTCCATTCATTGGACACCGGATACCAGTGGGGATTAAACGGGCCGTGGCGCAATGTGCTCCGCGGCGGCAGGGAAAAATCGCCGTTCGCGGGAATATTTTCAGGGAACTATAAGTCCCTTGGTTTATGGATGCTCTCAATGATCAATGAGTTAAGCGCTGTGGAAGTCCGCAATAAAATCGCTGCCGGCGAAGTAACCGCAGTAGCCGCTGCGCACGCCTCTTTATCCGCCATTGCACAGGGCGATGGACAACTGCACGCCTACAATGCGGTGTTTGCGGATCGGGCCGTGCAGCGGGCGACCGCCATTGACCAAGCCAGGGCCGCCGGCAAACCGCTGGGGCTGCTGGCGGGCGTGCCCATTGCGCTAAAAGACAATCTCTGCACGACGTTTGGGGCCACCACCTGTTCGTCCAAAATGCTGAAAAATTTCCATAGCCCCTATGACGCTACTGTGGTAAAAAAGCTCGAGGAAGCGGGCGCGGTGATTTTAGGTAAAACCAACCTTGATGAATTTGCCATGGGAAGCTCCACGGAAAATTCCGCCTTTGGCCCCACGCATAATCCATGGAACACCCAATGCGTTCCCGGCGGTTCATCCGGTGGATCAGCCGCCGCCACCGCCGCACGGATGTGTGCCGCATCACTGGGGTCGGATACCGGCGGATCTATCCGGCAGCCCGCGTCGTTGTGCGGAATTGTCGGCTTGAAACCTACTTATGGCCTGGTATCGCGTTATGGCCTTGTGGCGTTTGCCAGTTCGCTGGATCAGATCGGGCCGATGACGCGCTGCGTGGAAGATGCGGCTTTATTACTGCAAGTTATTGCGGGTCATGATCCTCTGGATAGCACCAGTTGGCCCGAGCCGGTACCGGATTATCTTTCCGATTTGGACAAGCCGCTGGAGGGCGTCCGCATCGGTCTGCCGGCAGAATTCAGCGGTGAAGGCATTGAGCCGGAAGTCAGCAGCGCCATTGCCAAAGCGGTTGATTTTTATCGCAGTCAGGGTGCGACGGTGGTAGATGTTCATTTGCCGCACACGAAATACGGCATCGCCGCCTATTATGTCATTGCGCCGGCGGAGGCCTCGAGCAATCTTTCCCGTTATGACGGTGTACATTACGGCCATCGCACGGCCAGGCCGGAGAATTTATTTGATCTGTATGCGGCCAGCCGGGCGGAAGGCTTCGGCCCGGAAGTGCAGCGGCGTATTATGCTGGGCACCTATGCGTTGTCCTCCGGATATTATGATGCATATTACGTTCGGGCGTTACGGGTGCGGCAATTGATCAAACAGGATTTTGACCGGGCGTTTGAAAAGTGCGATTTTATCGCGTGCCCCACGTCCCCTACGGTAGCATTTGAATTGGGAGCCAAAAGCGGCGATCCGTTGCAGATGTATCTGTGTGATGTATTTACCGTAACGTGTAACATTGCCGGCATTCCGGGAATGAATATTCCGTGTGGATTTTCCCAGGCGGGCCTACCGATCGGCCTGCAGATATTAGGCCCGACATTCAGCGAGCAGCGTATGTTGCGCCTGGCGCGGATGTATGAAAAAAATCACGAATGGCACACACGGAAGCCAAAAGGCTTTACCAATCCTTAAGTCAGCGATATGCTCCCGTTAGATTAGTTGGCATGCCGCAATAAAAAAGAAGGAAACTGGCAGGGCTTGCGGCAGGAGCATGCGGTTCCTCCACCACGATGCCGAGGGCTATTGCTACCTGCTGCCCAAGGGTTCGCCACCCGACTATCGGTGAAGCGCAATATGGGGTGCACGTTATGGTTACTCGCTGGCAGCGTTATTTCCTCTGCGGTCCGCTTCTGCTCATATTTTTCGTTTTATCACAGGCAAATGCCGTGACTTTTGGCTCGGGCGGTGTGTTGTATGTCAGCCACGCCAAATTTCAACAGATCGCCGCTGCCGCGTTGACTTGGGCCAAAGGGCACCCGAAATCACCGGACAGCCCCCGCCTGCTCTTCCGAGTTCTCATGGCGGCGACAGTACGGGGCGACGATCCGCAAGATCTGAATATTGCGCAACGGCGGCTGGTTCTAGAATTTCCGGACAGCAATGAAGCCCGGTATTTTCTCGCTAATATCCCAGATTCCAACGCGTACCGGGCGGTCGTCACGATGCTTTTACGATGGTTCACTTACCACCCGAACAAACGCAATTCCCGCATTATAGACGGCGTAATCCGCAGCGGATTACAGCGTTTTAGCATTGACGCAGTTTCTGTCAACTTATCGCAAAATCTCTTGCTTTGCTATCTGGTGACGCACAAAGCCGGGGATTCCGAGGTTGCCAACGAGATGCTCGGAGCCACTGAACCGTCATCCTCGGACGGAGAGTATCCGACGCGACTCGCCACCGATGAGATTCGCGAATTGGTGATTGATAGAACTATGACTCCAATGGAAAAGCTCGAGGCTCTTAACCAATTGAGCCGGAGCAATTCTACTTACCTTCTGGAAAGATACTATTTACACCTTCTACCAGCAGCCGTGCGGTCATCAAAAAAGCTGCTGAAGCTGCACGCCGAAGAACTGATATTAAACGGACATTTCCAACGTGCGCTAGCCTTGTTGGTCGGAAGCAGCCGCCACAAATCCAACGCCCGTGTCGAATTTCTTCGCATTTACTGCGACGCTGTTCTGGGCCGGCCAAATCGCGCGGCCAAGGAGGCAAAACAACTGGCGGCGGATTTTCCGAAAAGCCGGTGGGAACCCGATGCGTTGGAACTCGCTAAGCTGGCAGCCAGCCAGAGCGCTGCCGAGCGTCAGGTCGTGTCGCAAGTTTTGCATCTCCTGCACGCGGTGGGTAACAACGTCCGGGGATATGAACTTCGCGCGACGCTCAACGGTGAGCACAAGACTTCCTGGCAGTTCTACGCCGGAGTCGCCGGCCGCGCCGGGAATATTCAGGTACGGAAGAACGGCGACGTGGTAGCCGCGATTGCATGGAACCCCAGATCGTTGCGACTTTTTAACCCCAGCGCAAAGCGTACCTTTCGCATACCGCTGGGGCTGGCAGGACATGCCTCGCCCAGCGATATATCCCCGTCTTCATATCTGGCCGATGTCCTGTCGAACCTCGGCACTTCCGAGCTTGATGCAAAAGGGATCGTGGCACGTTATCTACCTGCGTCGCTCAAGACATACGCTGGCGCAATGGGGCTTTTCCAACAGGCCCGTCGGTTCGGCGTGTTCTTCTCCAAGCAACGAGATCAAGGCGGAAAAACGTCCTTTGAGGTGGTCATTGCAGGCATCTCAAATCCGAAATGGATAAAGATTTCAGCCACGCTGGAGCACGGGCATCCTCTTCTAACATTAACCGGCACCAATCACGCCGAACTGAGCCTTGTGGCCAGTTCATCACCGCGTTTTGCTCTTTCGCCGCCACAGTGGCCGCCCGGGGGAATCGTCCAGCAAAAGGGATCCATGGTCGCCGCGCTTAAGGACGTTTCCGCCTTGCTGCCGGGATGGTTCGGGATTTTCGGCAACCTTATGACAACTGTTAATTCGCTGGAACATGGCAGCAATCATGATTACATCAGCGCCCTTAAGGCAAAGGCTCTCATAAAATATCCGGCGGACTTGCCTCCCGCGTTTAATGGCACCGGCCCGGCCCTTCCGCCCCATTTCTCCGCATCCGCACAGCAAGAAGCGAAGAAGTTGCTTGCGTGGTCCAAGAAAAACCCGAACTCTGCCCTTGCTCCGGAAAAATTATTTACTGGATTCATGTTGGCCAGGCTGGCAGACCATCCCGTTATTGCTGGAAAGCTTGAACGGCGACTGGTGTTGTTCTATGGCTCAACCCTGCAGGGACGATATGATTTAACACGATTTACGAAAGCTTCGAGGTTCGGAAATTTAGTCCAGGCACTTCTCAAACACAACGCGGATAAAATGACCAAGTCTCGCGAGGTGGCGATCCTGCGTGTTGTTTATTATGGGCTGCAGGAATTCGGAAATACCAACGACCGGGCTGATATCTTCGGTACCGGGCACAGGGTAAGCGCTGTTTTTTGCGAGGCTATAGCCATGCAGGCAGGTTGGGCCAAGCTCGCACAGGAATTCCGCGGGGCGGCGGCCTCACTGGCCGCATCAGATAAAGCGCTCGCAAGCGTGCGGCACGTTCTGATCAAACCCGGCTTGACGCCCACAGCGCGCATTGAGAAACTGGCGAGGATAAAAAAGAGCAAAATAAGCCCGTATCTGACGCTCTTTCTGATTCACATGAGCACCCAACGGCACTTGGATCCAAAAATAATGCGCGATGCTGAACAGCTATACGCTGCTACCGGCCAATGGAAGCGGGCCTGCGTTTACGGCAATGACCTGGCCCGTTTGCATCGGGATTCGGCTGGAACTGACTTTATTCTTGCTTACTGTGAACTGCAACTCCGCCGATCAGCCGCCGCGCGCCAGACCGCACTGGGCGCGGTAAAAGAATTTCCCAAAAGTCCGTGGGTAGCGAATCTGAATCTGCTGGCTTCAGAAAGCCTTGGCTACCAAAAAGACTTCCAACAATGCGTCCAGGCGCTGCGCACAGTGGATCACTGGCTAATACGCAAACCGACCGGATTCGAGATCACCGTGCATTTCAAAGCCTCGGGAAATCCTGCATTCTTCGGTTACTTGGCCGCGACCACCCATTTTATTCAGCTGTTTGGGAGCCTGAATAGCAAGCCATTTATGGCACTGCAAATGCGGCAGAAACACTTGGAAGTGTTATCGCCGGGAACCTCGCGACTGCGGCGCTACAGTTCCGGGGAAATCAACTTAGGGGCTGTGGTTTCTATTCATCGTTACACTGAAAATGGATGGATGTTCCAATTCGGGGTTCCATTTTCCGCCACACCCTACGGCTATCGCCCATTAGTCCAACAATTAAAGGGCCACTATTTGAGCACGGACTCAGGCGTTAGACAGTTCTTAGCCAGCACTGGAGGACAAGCATTACTGCTCCCGCCACGACGTGTCGGTAGCATCACGACGTTTGAAACGCGCCAATTCTCCTTCAGCCGGCCCACTGATCACACGGTAATATGTGAGGTCGATCGCTCCGGCCGCCCGATCATGCTGAGATCGCACGGGATGACGCTGCATTTCCATTTTCTCGCCGGAAAAAAACAACATTTTCCCGGCTTGGCCTGGCCGCAATACAAGGTCATCAACGGTCGTGCCACGGGAATGGCTTTGGTTGGTCGCGTACTTTCTGAAATGACCAGTGGTGCCGCCACGATTTACAAACACTTCGCAACGGATGCTTCGCACCATGCTGGAGGCAGCGGCGCAAAAGCGGTAAAATCCGGACCATGGAGATTTGCGGCTAAGGGTCCCGGCATTAGCCGTTGATAAGATAATCAAACGTAAGGATTCATTAATGTCCACTACCGCTGTTGAACCGCAATATAAAGTGTTGATTGGCATGGAAATCCATGTGCAGTTGGCGACCAAATCCAAAATGTTTACCGGGGCCGCCAACGGGTTTGGCGGTGAACCGAATTCGCAGGTGGACCCGGTGATTCTGGGGCTGCCGGGCGTGTTACCCGTGATTAACAAACGCGCGGTGGAAATGGCGATGATGGTGGGGTTGGCCTTGAACTGCGAAATTGCCGCGCAGACCAAGTGGGACCGGAAAAGCTATTACTACCCGGATTTACCCAAAAATTATCAGATCAGCCAATACGATCAGCCCCTCTGCGGCCCCGGCAGCATGGAATTGCCGTTATCCGACGGCAGCAGCAAAACCGTTCGTATCCGCCGGGCGCACCTGGAGGAAGATGCGGGCAAATTGATGCATGAAGCCGGCATGACCGAATCACTGGTGGATTTGAATCGTGCGGGAACACCGCTTCTGGAAATTGTCACCGAGCCGGACCTGAACAGCCCGGAAGAGGCCCGGCTTTTCGGGGAAGAACTCCGCAGAATTTGCCGATATCTGGGGGTTTCGCACGGTATTATGCAGCAGGGGCATATGCGGTTTGAGCCCAATATCAATTTACATATCTATCACAATGGAAAAACCATTAAAACGGCCATCACCGAGGTTAAAAATCTCAACAGCTTCCGCTCGGTGGAACGCGCTTGCAGCTATGAAATTCAGCGGCAGTTGGCGGAATTTCTCGCCAATCCGGAGGTGGTGCCCAGTCAGGGGAAATCCACCCGGGGCTGGGATGATGACAAAGGCATGACCTTGCTGCAGAGAGAAAAAGAAGAAGCCCATGATTACCGCTATTTTCCCGATCCGGATCTGGTTCCGCTGCATGTGGCACCGCAATGGGTCGGCGACATTCGCGCCGGTGTGGTGGAACTGCCGATTGCCAGGAGGAAGCGTTATCAGGAAAAATTTGGCATGTCCGCCAAGGAAGCTTTCTCGCTGACCGAAGAACGCGATGTAGCGGATTTATTTGATCGTGCCGCGGCGCTGGGTGCGCCGGTGCGCCGGCTGACCAATCTGTTTTTAGGCCCGGCGGCGAAAATGGCTAATGAAGCGGCTTCTGCCGAGGCCGCCACTGTGTTGATCAGCGATCTACCGGTAACGGCCCAGCAATACGCCAAGCTGGCGGAACTTATTGAATCCGGCGGCATCAGCGCGACATCCGCGGTTCCGATTTTTGAATATCTGGTCAAGAATCTCGACGCTGATCCAGCCGAGGCGGCACGGGAACTCGGCCTGGTGCAGGTACGCGACCAAAACCAGACGGAAGCCTGGGTGATGCAGGCCATGGCGGCCAATCCGCAGGCGATCAGTGATTTTAAAAATAATCCGAAGAAAAAACAGGCTTCGCTGGGCTTTTTACGCGGCGCGGTTATGAAGGCCAGCCAAGGCAAAGCGGATCCCAAACTCGTGGGGGAAATTTTGGAAGCGAGACTCAATGCCGCAGAGCATGAATCCTGACAGGGACGATGGATTAATGAATCTACAACGCTGTTACAAATGGATCATGGGATTTGTTGCAGTTGTTGGCATTGCATCAGCAGGCCCCCGCGCTGAAGGCTATCCCAAAAACAACCTTGGATCCATACATCTGAAAGTGTATAACGCGCCGGGTTTTTATACCTTTCACACGGATGTAAGTCTGAAAAAGTTGCGACAAATCTGGCTGCGGATGAACTTTGTTGCCGAGGCTTATGAAAAGCGGCTCCATGCGATTTTTGGCGGAGCGGTGACCCAAAAGCTGCCATTTTATATTTTCAAAAATTCCCATGAGTATTACAAGGACGGCGGAATGCCAGGCAGCGCCGGCGTATTTGAATACAGCTACAAGGGTCAATGGCTGATGGCCATTGGCGGCGGCCGACTGGATCATCAAGTCTGGCATATCATTCAGCATGAGGGGTTTCACCAATTCACGTTCGCTTTTATTCATCGCTTTCTCCCCGCGTGGGCCAATGAGGGAACGGCGGAGTTTTTCGGGGAGGGATTATTTACCGGTTCAAGTTTTGTCACCGGCTGGATACCTCCGTATCGTGAAGCACGGATCAAATATGAAATCAAGCACAATAAATTCAAAACCATTCACGCCATGCGCGAAATGAGCTACAGCAAATGGAATGATGTGCTGATGGGCACGAATTATGATGAAGCATGGTCGATGATTTACTTTCTCGCCTACGCCAACCACGGACGTTATGGCGTGCCGTTTACACAGTACCTGCGGCTGTACCGGCATGGATTTGACGCGGAAACGGCATGGGATCGGATATTTGGCGATAATGATCTGGCCTTTCAGCGACTGTACGTAAAATACTGGATGAACCTGCCGCCGAATGCCACAGCGGAACTGTATGCCCGCGTGCAGACGCAGACTTTAACTAATTTTCTGGCTCGGGCAGTCACGCTTAAGCAACGATTCTATTCCGCTAAACGGTTTTTTGCCGCCGCGAAGGATGGCAGCTTGAAGGTTTATGCGTTTCCAAATCGACTTTGGCTGCCGCCGAGTCTTCTGAACCACGCGCTGCATGAATCCACCCGTGTCGGCACATGGTCGATAAATTCGGCATCGCACTTGCCAAAGCTCATCTGCCTGATGCCGGACGGCACAAAACTTATCGGCAGTTTTCATATCAGCGATGGCCGGCCGGAAGATGTTCGCGTTAAAGTAATCTGGGATAAAAAAAACCAACCACCGACCAACGGTTTGGAAACGGTGGCTAAGTGATAAGAAACAGGACCCAAATAACTTCCCGATTTGACCTGCCGTCTAACACGGTACCACGGGCAGTGCCGGCGGCTATGGGGGAGACGATACGCCGAGAACGGGGCGTTTTTCCGCAGGTTCATGAGGGGCAAAAATGTTGCCATTTTGGGATGTCTTAAGTTGGATAGCCAAGCCGGACGCGGCGGGGTAGAATTATTGCCATGAACATAACACATGAAATATTCGGCCATACCAAAGAAGCGCAACCGGTGGATATCTTTACCCTGACCAGCCCCGCCGGGTTGACACTCAAGATTTGCTCGTACGGGGCGACGATCACCGAATTGCACACGCCGGACCGCAAGGGTGATCCGGCGGATATTACGCTGGGGTTTGATAAGCTCGGGCCTTATCTTGGAGAGCACCCGTCGCTGGGTTGCGTGGTGGGCCGCGTGGCCAATCGCATTGCCAATGCCCGCTTCCGGTTAAATAAAAAAGATTATGTATTGTATGCCAACAACGGCACCCACAGCCTGCATGGCGGGAAAGTCGGCTTGGCCCGCAGGGTATGGAAATCTCAGCAGACTAAATTGAATGGCGTACCGGCTGTGGAATTTTCTTACCATAGTCCGGATATGGAAGAGGGTTACCCCGGGACCGTGGATTTCAAAGCCATCTATCTGATGCCGGACAATCATTGCATTCGCCTGATCATGGAAGCCCGGACTGATTATCCCACCCCGGTAAATCTCACCAATCATGCCTATTTTAATTTTCACGGTGCCGGTAATGGCGATATTCTGGACCATGAACTGACCATTCATGCGGATCATTACACGCCGGTGGATGCCTCATTAATTCCCACCGGCGAAATTTATTCGGTCCACGGCACACCGCTGGACTTTACCCACCCCACCACAATTGGTTCCCGCATTGCCCAGGTGCCCGGTGGCTATGACCACAACTTTGTCCTGCGAACCGGGGATGACGCCTTGCATCCCGCGGCGCGGCTGACGGAAGCAACCACGGGCCGAGCCATGGAAGTGTGGACAACGCAACCGGGTGTGCAGCTTTATACCGGCAATTTTCTTGATGGTCGCGTAAGCGGAATCGGTGGGCCGTATCAGAAGCACGGCGGTTTGTGCCTGGAAACGCAGCATTTTCCAAATGCCGTACATCATGGCCATTTTCCTTCGATTATTCTGCACCCGGGCCAGCACTATCACCATATTGCGGAGTATCGGTTTCCAAAACCGGTGTAACAGATGCAACACGCCAAGTCGATTGGCACGTGGAATATTGGGCAATGTGATTGGAGAATTAAGATGAAGAAGTTGGCCGTGAAACAACTGGCGACCGCACTAACGGCGGCTATTTTGGCGACAGCGGGCGTGGCAGGAATTCAGGCACGCTTGCAGGCGGCGGCGGTGAATTCCACGGTGTGTCCGGTGCTTTCGTTTACGATGGCGTCGCTGGCAGGAAGAAAAGTTCATTTAAGCCGGTACCAAGGCAAAGTGATTCTAATGGTGAACACCGCCAGCAAGTGCGGTTTTACACCGCAATACGCCGGGCTTGAAGCACTTTATAAGCGGTTTAAATCCAGGGGGTTTGTCATTCTGGGCTTTCCATCCAATGATTTCGGCCATCAGGAACCGGGAACCGATAAACAAATCAGCACCTTTTGCACCGAGCACTACGGCGTGACATTTCCCATGTTTTCCAAGATTGATGTAAAAGGCCCGCACCAGTGCCCGCTCTATCATTATCTCACAGGCAGCCAGACCGACCCGCGGTTTTCCGGGGTGGTGAAATGGAATTTTGAGAAATTTCTGATTTCCCGCAGTGGCAAAATCGTGGCAAGATTCCGCTCGCCCATTACGCCGGAATCAGCCATTCTTGTGAATGCCGTGAAGACACAATTAGCACAATAATCGGGTATGATGCCCCCGCGATGATCCAACTGTTTTTTGCACACTGGTATATGGCTTTCCTGCTGCTGCTTTGGGGCGCGGCCTTGCTGATTGCCGGATGGGCGGCGCGGGTGGCCCAGTTCTTCAACTTGCGCATGCCGCGCGTGGTCGAACAGCCGCTGGCCAACAAATTTCCCATGGTTGCGGTCATAGCACCGATAAAATCAGTAGACGCCAATACCCGTGAAAACATTGCCGCGCTGTTGAACCAGGACTACCCCAACTATCGCGTTATTTTTGCGGTGCAATCCGCGGATGATCCGGTATGCGATCTGATTCGTGCGGCCCGGGAAGAACATGGACTGAAAAGACGCATTGATCTTGTGGTAGCCGGCCCGGCCACTTCGCGCGGGCAGAAGGTTCATAATCAACTCGCGGCGGTGGAGATCACGACCGATCAGGACATTTTTCTGGCGTTCATGGATGCTGACGCGCATCCCGCCGCCAACTGGCTTCATGCTCTGGTTTCCATGCTCAATTCACATCATATCGGTGCGACAACCGGATACCGGTTTTATGTGCCCAGTACCGGCCATGCCGCCAATGCGGTTATCTGCGTGCTCAATGCTATGGTTGGAACCTTATTAGGCCCCTACCGGCGCACGGTGGCATGGGGCGGTTCGATGGCCATTCGGCGCAGGGATTTTTTCGCATTTGGCGTCCATGATGCATGGCAAGGCGCGTTAAGCGATGATTACGTGTTGACCCGTTGCGTAAAGAAAAATGCGCGTACAAAGATCCATTTTGTGCCGCAGTGCATCGTGGCGTCCCAGGCGGCCTTTGATTGGCCTAAAGCATGGGAGTTTGCGGTGCGGCAATATCGAATTACGCGCGTATGCGCGTGGCGATTCTGGTTCACGGGGCTGGCGGGCGCGGGGCTGTATATTTCCGCGCTGGTAACAGCCCCGATAGCGGCCATTATTCTGGCGGCGGAAGGATCCAACTGGTGGATCATTCCGACGATGGCGGCTGTGGGGTTGTACGGACTGTCAATATATCGTGGGTGGATGGTGCTTAAAGCGGCGAGACGGTTATTGCCGGATCATACACCAGCGATTAATCAAGCGCAGTTCTGGTTCACGTGGGGCATGCCCGCTGTGCATTGCATCAATGCGCTATTTCTGCTGGCAGCCGCGTTCGGCAGGGTTATTACCTGGCGCGGTATACGCTATAAAATGAAATCCCGCACCCAGACCATCGTGCTTTCCCCAGCAAACAGTAACGAAGTCCCGTAGCTCAATGCGGCAGCGTTGAGTTGACCGCGGAACAGGGTCTTAACAACACGACGTCCGTCAATTCCCCAAGATTGATCCAGCCCGTGCCGGCTTGCAACGCAAATAACTTACATGACGCCGTTGCGCATCAAACCGTGACGCTGCCGCGTCAGGCTAACGGGCGGTGGTCGAAGGATTGTGCATCAATGTTTCGGCAGGGGCAAATTCAGCGATGAATTTACCTTTTCTGCGGCCATGGCGCTGGCGGCGGCGGCTTTCAGAGCGGCGGCACGAACGGATGGATTATTAGAAATACCCGCCACGGATAAATCCACATTGTACATCATCGCCGGGACAATCCAGGGCAGCGGTGAAGCTTGCATCGGATAAGAAGCTTGAGCTTGTTTAAGCGCTCCCGCGGCATGGACATTAAATTCCACCATCGCCTGCTTGCGGAAATTTTCCACCACACCGGCTGAAGGTTCTTGCAACGGTGACTTTTCACTTACCAGAGAAAAAATCTGTTTGCCGGCCTTAGCGGCCCCGGCCTGAAGTTGCGCTGCGTACATTCGCATGGCGGCAATCTGTCCCGCTTTTAGGGCGGCGGCCGCACGGTATACTTCCAGCACGCACTCCGGAGCGCGGCTCTGATTGGCGACCACCAGCGGATCGGCCGGCTTAAATCCCGCGGTGACCAGACTTTGGGCGTAAGCGCTGGAGCGGCGCTGTTCATTCAGGGCGTTCATAAGATCACTTGAAGCCGCGGCCGTGTATTTCGCCGCGACCGCCGCCTGTTTATTGATGGTTTTAAGCAGCGCGTTAATGCCGGCAGACCGTCCGGCGGCGGACGTTGGAGAACTGCCATCGGCACCGTCAATGAGAATAGTAACGCCCGCCTTAAGCGCGGTAATTTGGGCCGTATCGCTTTGAGCTAATTCCGCCGCGGACTTTTGCGCCTGCCGCAAGGCGGAAACCTGATCCGCCCAACGGATTTGTTGCAGTTTCGCCGAATGAAGGGCCAGCGTTGCAAGCTGATACTGAGCTTGCAGCACATTGGCCTTCTGATTGGCTGCCGCGGCCCGATCCAGATATCCCGCTCCCCGCTTAAAATCCACCAGGGTAGCGGGTGTAACGGTCACTTCGCCCGTGGTCTGCAAGGCCATACCGCGAATATCCAGACGTTTGGCAATTCCCTGGTAGTGCGTTAAGACCCCGCGAATAGATTTTGCTTTCTTTTGAGCGTCAGCTACCGCAAGTTTCGCGGATTTTTCCATATGCTGGGCCTTGCGCAAGGCCTTATCATACAGGTGCAGATACAGATCATGCTGCTTTTTTAAAAATGCCATTTTCGCGGCAAAATGCCCTACCTCGGTTGCTCCGGAATCCAAAGCTAACACCTGATCCTGCAAGGCCATTAACTCCGCGGATAAGTGGTCTGTATGCACTTGCGCCGCTGCCAAGTTGACCAGCCCGCGCTGCATTTCAAGTAAACCCTTAACCTGGAAATTCAAATCAGAATTGCCCAGCGCGCTGGAAAGCGTAGCGTAGGCATGGCGCAAATCACGGCTAACCGAGGGCGGTTCGAGATAAGCGCCGGGATTACTTTTGGCAGCGTCCCGTGCGGAGACCAACTGGGCCGAGCTTAACGGCGCGCTAACTGATACCGGAAAATGAGCCTTGGCGTGATACCGGCCCGCCTCTGCTAACAGCGCGGACGCTTTGGCTGAGGCCGCCTGTGCCTGCACGTCAGCCTGATGGGATGGCGAAGCACCGCAACCGGTTAAGGCGGCAGTTACCGCAAACGCGGCCGCTAAACCAATGGCCCGCACTACGCCGGTCCATCGACCCGCGCCGACAATATCCGTAGTACCTGCCTGGGAAATCATAAGAACGGGCCGTTGTGTTGTAGAAATCACGTCAACTCCTGCCATAGCTCAACCGCCACCCTGTCGAAAATCACACGTTTTTGTACCACCACTACGCCCCGCCGTCAACTGAAAACCGTAAAAATAATGGTACTGGACGCACGGGGATATCCGCTTAGTACTACAGCGCAATATTTGCTCAAGCTTTAGCCGTATGTGGACCGATAGATCAGTCATTGAACAAGGAGGTTC
>DAHVEJ010000102.1 GCA_027313145.1 Phycisphaerales bacterium
TTGCAGGTTGGTCCGCGGGTCTAATAGCGCAATAATATTTTCGCTAAGCCTTGCGTGATCACCCACGGGCGAAACCATCCCCGCTTTGCCGTAATCAACCGCCTCAGGCATCGACACGTAATCGCTGGTGGCGATTGCACACCCTGCGGCCATGGCCTCGAGCATCACATAAGAAAAGCAGTCATGCGGAGTGGGGTAGGCAAAAATGTCGAAGCTTGGCATGACCTCGCGCAGTAAACGGTCACGGTCAATCTGGCCCAGCCATTCAACGCCTTCGGCTTCGCCAACCCCGGCTGGCCGCCCGGTGCCGACGATCACCAGTTCCGCATGTGGTGACTTGCGCTTCACAATATCAAAGGCTTTAAGCAACACCGCCCCCCCTTTGGCGTTAAAATCGTTCGCCACAAAGCCAATGCGCGCCGGCACGCGCGGCTCGATGGGCCGCAGGTCCGGCTCATGCATGATCGGCACCACATCAATTTTTTCGCGTGCAATAACGCCGTGTGCCACGAGCCAGTCCCGGTAATAGGTGGTGTACACCGCAGCCCGGGCCGCCTGAGGTAATGCGACCGCACAACTGTTGATTCCCAGCATACGTGCCAAAACCTTTTCCGCACGCAGCATTCGCGCTACTCTTGCGGGCGTGTTCCCCCTTCTATCGGCATACAGGTCAGTCTGGGGGGCACCGCAGGTTACGACGAGCGGACAGTCCATTTTCCAAAATGCAGCGCTGAAGACGTGGAGGTGTACGACATCGTAAGCGCCAGGGGCGAGGGAAAAGTAGCGGAACGGCTCCCAGAATAGCCAGCGCTTAGAGCGGGCAATGTTAATCAGCTTGTTAAAGCCCGTTATTACCGGCTCACGCCGGAACCGGCGGCGATTGGCGTGCTCAATCAGGCGGCCAGCGGCCAGCGCGGAGGCGTAGGTCTCATAGATTACCCCTTCCGGAGGGTGCCGCAGAAGCGTTTCCGTGTACGTAATATCTCCGCACGGCGGGTCTAGGCCGCGTAATGGACTGATCAAAAGAACTCGCATTTTTCAGCGAACCTCCCCGGCCGCCTTGACGGACCCATGCCGTTCGTAGTTCCTCCGCTTCCTGCGTTCGGCGAGGTAGCGACGGCGAAACCGCAAATGGACCAGCAGGGGGAGTTCCCATTCCGGCGCGGCGGGGTGCATCCACCACTCCAGCGGGTGCAGGAAACGGGCCACCCACAGCTTGGTCCATGCTTTCACCAGAGATATATAGGGGGTCCTCCGCGGAGTGTGGGACCAATGGTAATCGACATAAGCCTCCCAGTCGCCGTTTTTTTCGGCCATACTCAGGAAAGCGCTCCGGGTCAGTCGACCGGCAGATGGGTGGTGCTCGACCTCAACATCGAAGCGCACCCCCAGCCGGAATCCCGCCGCCCTCATCTGCAGCCAGAATAGCAGATCCTCGGCATGTCCGACGGCCCCGGGGCCAACCTCCGGATCGAACTGAGGAATCCGCGTGAATACCCGCTGCGCGATGGCGCAGTTTGCGCCGACGGTGGGGTGTTCCTGCCGTGACCTCTTATGGGATGTGCAGGCAAGGTAGTCAAAATGCACGTCCCGCATCCACGGGCGCACAAGTTCGTCCGCCAGCCGGATCCCACCGGCAATCGCATCGCGCTGATCGGCGAGGATCGCTGCGGTCATCGGTTCGATCCAGTCGCGCGGAACGCGGACGTCATCATCAACGAACAGTAGCACCGTGCCCGTGGCGTGAGCCAGGCCGTGGTTCAGGGCACGGCTCTTGCCCGGCAAGGGCATCGTAAGCCATTTGCAGGTAAACTGGCTGCCAAGCCGCTGCCCAGCGGTACGGAGTACCTCCGGCGTCGCGTCGGTGGAACCATTGTCGATCACGATCAACTCGACCTGGCGTATCGTCGGTGGGATCCGCGTCGCCTCGAGCGAATGCAGCGTCTGCGCGAGTTCGTCGCATCGGTTCCGCGTGGCAATTAGAATAGAGATGACGGCATTCATCCAAACTTTCCGGGCAAAACGGCTCAACATTGCTGACTGCGATACCGGCTCGGAGGGCGCAGGCAACTACTTGGCCGCAGAGCCTACCGGCGTGCCGTGGCCAGCAGCCTCGCAAAGGATTCGCAGCAGCGTCCCGCCCGGATCGGGGTCAGCCCGCCCGACGGCGAACTCGTGCGCGCGGTGGCCCATTTCGGGCCACCGGGGCTTGGCAGCCCAGGCCCGCTCAAGCGCCGCACGAAAGGATCGCACGGTCGGGGCGCTGGCGATGAAACCGGTCTCGCCCTCCTGGACCCAATCGGAAACCAGTCCCACGTCTGTGCTTACCACCGGGCGGCCGCAGACAAGCGCCTCGACCACCACCATTGGGCCACCCTCACGGCGCGACGCAAAAACCATCAAGTGGTGACACCCCCAAAGCTCGCGCACGTTTTTCACGAACCCCGCAAAATCGATCCTGTCAGCAATGCCGAAATAGTGGGCCAGTTCGGACAGGTAGCCGCGGAGGTGGCCATCGCCCGCTACCGTAAGTCGCCAGTCCCGAGAACGCCACGCATCCCCTGCCAGCGATTCAAACAGGATATCCCACCCCTTGACCGGGAGGAGGCTGCCCAAGCAGGCCATCCGAACTGGGCCGTCCATCGGCGGGTACGCAACCTGGTTTGAATTTGCCAGGTTCACTGGGTTATTGACCACAAGCCCGTTGGGTAAAGGGTCCGCTATTTGCCGCCGGACCGTATCCAGCAGCCGCGGCGACACCGCCAGCACGCGGTGAGCGCCGGCAAAAAATCGACTGGCCTCGCGGCGGTCATCGTCGCAAAGAATATCTTCCTCCGAGTTAGCGTGACACAGGATCACGTAGGGAACGTTGCCGCCACCTTCCCCGCCAAGGCAGTGGCGGAGGAACCGCCGCACTTCGCTGTCCTGCACCACGTCGAATGACGCACCCTGGTTGAACGCAACGAGGTCCGGACGAAATTTGCCTAGGGCGCGGAGCGGCGTGGTGTACCGCCCGATCACCCGTGATATGCGGGTGTTGCGCCGGGGGCGAAAAAACAATTGTGCCCCTTGCCGCTGCAGATCGAGCAGATGGCCCGGGATTTCAGGCCACCGGAAGCTGAGCGACGCGATCTGGTGTCCACTTTGGAGCGCCGATTTCGCCATTTTCGCCCACAATGCCTCCGAACCACCGGAGCCGTAGGTCAACGTTGAAATTACTGCGATCTTCATGCCTAATTCCTACATAAGGTGCCGCAATGTTCCGTGCCGCGGCCGCCCTGCAATCCGCCGCCAATTCACATCGGCTCCCACTACCCGACTTTTCTCGACCAACGCCAACAATTCCGATCTGCCCGTTCGACGATAAGGCCAGGATACCCAGGGGCGACAGATTGGTGGGTTGTACGCGTGCCACCGGCGTGCCAAAGGCGCCCTGCTGGGAGACCAATGTCGGCCGAAAGTATGATTAGGATGGTTGTAAGAACGGATGATGAATGATCCACCTATGTTGTTCCAAGAAGACAATGGCACTAATATACAAACGGCGACAAATTACGTAAGTACTGGCCTGATATATGCTTGGATGACAGATTCTCCTCTCCGAGGGGTAAAAAGGTACCTCATTCATTACCGCCTCGCGAAATTCCTGGGCAATTATTCAGTTCATGGCAATCACGATTCGAGTCCCCAATGTTTCGCCAAATCTGTTCAATTCGGGAGCGATAACTGGAAACAGGTATTTTCAGGTTGGATTGAAGGTGGCCGATTTTTTTGCCGGTCTTCGCGCTGGCCTGAATAGTCCGCCACATAGAATCCACTTCGTCCGCGTACCAACAGTCAGCACACAGGGATGGCTCAACTGGGGCTAAGCACTCCAGTTGGCCGTTATGTCGGCAAAAGGCCCCATATAGCGCATATTCAGTCACCCAATGGGATTGCTCGATCCGCCGGGACCGGAACCACGGCCGCGGCTCGTGAGATTTAGCATATTCAGCCACTCTGGATTGCGTGATAGCCTCCATCCAGTCCATGCCGTGCTGATTTTCAATAGCTTGGTGCAGATTAAGCAACACCTGTCGATGGAAGGGGACGCCATTGTACATGCACCGCCGAGGCTTAATCCTCGCGCAGCGATGACCGAGAAAACGCAGTGCACGGCCATACCACTCAGCGAGTTCCGTATCTACGCCGTTTTCAGACTCGTAAAAATGCAATTTTCCCTCCGGCGAAACGAAATCCAGCGCGGTCACATTACCTATGAAGAATAAATCTGAATCCAAACAGATAATCCCCTCTGTTTGAACTACTTTAGGGGCGGCGAGCTTGATAATCTGCTGGGCAATCCAGCCTGGGAAGCGGCGCGGCGTGAACCATACTGCCGGGTTCCGGCGGGCCGTAAGCCAGAGCTGCCGGCGACGGTCCATACCTCGTGGCAGAACATCCCTCGTGGAGAGAATCGTCAAATCATGTTGGAAAGGGATAGACTTGAATAGATGCACAGATTCATGGTCGACAATAGCGATATGTGGGATTTGTATGCCAAATCGTTCGATAGATTCACGAAGGAGTATAAAACGATCCAAATCCCTGGCGGGTACGGGGGTAAAAAAGGTCACATCCATATTCATTTCCTCCTCGATCGCAAGGCATTATATCAGGCATTATATCAGGCACCAACCAACCGCCTGAATACACTTCCCGCTTTCCGCCGCAATTCCCGCCGGGCGGCAAAGCGATAAAAATACTTCCCCATCTCAAACGGAGATCCGGCCGGCCCGGTGCCCGCCAGCAAAAGCTCATAGTAATGCCGTCGCATTTCCGGCGTAATTTCAGTGCCATCCGAAAACACCGCATAAACATACGGCCACTTGCGACATTCCTCATCACCGTTGGCAAGAAGCTCCGCCCGGTAGGCCAATCCAATCTCCCTGACCTCGGCGCAATCCCCGCCCGGCCCGCCAGGCTAAAACCTGGGCGTTATCGGATGGGCTGGGCCGGCGGCTAGTGCGACCCCGGGGCCGGGCGCGGGGCACCTCCAGTGCGGACCGCGAACTGCGGCAGCACGAGGCCAAACCGCGTCGCGCTTTCCGGCACGGCGGCGGAGTACGGCAGAACATCGGAAACGTTGAGCGTAACGGCCTGCGTATATGCGTCGACGATCCCGGCGTTGTGTAGGAAGAAGTCCAAGTAGTATTCTCCGGGCTTGAGCCAAGGCTGTTGCAGCACCAGCTCGCCACCGTGCACCGGCGAGCCGATGTTGACCCCCAGCAGCGTCGAGTCGCAGTGCAGTATCTCGATGCCGGAACCGTTCCGGATGTGGCATGAAATCCAGACCGGCGCAGAACTGGCTGACCGGCGTTCAACGTCAAATTTTATCACCTTCTCCTCACCGCAGGTGAAAAATTCTTTGGCGGGCGTTACGCTGGTAAAACGGTATTCACCGGTGCCGGGGCGGCGTTGGGGGTCTATGGCGGCACTTTGTGAATTTTTGAAGCTTTTCATGTAATGTTCTATGGCCGTGGGGACATCGCCGGCGAATGTGCATACGCCTTTTTCAAGGTACATCGCCTTGTTGCACAGCACGGCCACCGATTGCATCTGGTGGCTGACAAACAAAACCGTCCGGCCGCTTTTGCTTACATCCTGCATTTTGCCCAGGCATTTGCGCGTGAATTCTGCATCCCCAACAGCCAATACTTCATCGACAACTAAAATTTCTGATTCCAGGTGGGCCGCCACGGCAAACGCCAGACGCACATACATGCCGGAGGAATAGCGCTTTACCGGGGTGTCCAGGAATTGTTCCACGCCGGAGAAATCGACAATGGCGTCAAAATGTTTTCTTATTTCCGGCTTTCTCATGCCCAAAATGGCACCATTGAGGTAAATGTTTTCTCGGCCCGTAAGTTCCGGGTGAAAGCCCGTGCCCACTTCCAGCAGGCTGCCCACGCGGCCATGAAGGTGTATTTCACCTTTGCTGGGTTTGGTAATGCGGCTTAAAATTTTCAGCAGGGTGCTTTTGCCCGCCCCGTTGCGGCCAATAATGCCCACCACATCCCCGCGATTGACATCAAAAGTAATGTCATTTAACGCCCAGAATAGTTCCTTCTGTGGCCGCGTAAACGGGTGCATCACGCGGTGCAGCACCGTTTCCGCCAGGGTAACATGGTCCGAAGCGTTGTGCCGGATGATGTAAGATTTGGCGATGCCGGAAGCAGAAATAGCGATGTCACTCATAGTAAGAATCCAGAAGTTAGGAGTTAGAATGAGGTGCCCCGGCACGCGGGGCGGTAATTGGCTTTTTTCACCACGAAGACACTAAGACACAACGTGCGAGGAGTTAGAACCTGGATTGAGGCATGGAGGCCGAAATCCCGATAGCGATGGAATCGGCGGATCGGGAACCTCGAACCTAGGATGAGGCAGCCCCGGCAGGCGGGGCGGTATCTCATTACGGCGTCAGCCGCCTCACGCTTGAACGCAACACAGTCAAATGTTTTGGGGGGACTATTCTTCATTAATAATGCCCTCCGGCAGATCCCGGAGAACCGATTCCATCTCGGCCACCAGTGGCGGTAGATCCTTGGTAACAGTTTCCCAAACGATGTCCAGGTTAATATCGAAATATCCGTGGATGAGCCGATTACGCATTGAGGTCATGCCCGCCCAATGGACTGCGGGGTGCTTTGCGCGAAGTTCCGGGGAAATGCCGTTGGCGGCTTCTCCAATTACTTCAAGCAGGCGAACCAGCGCCAGGGACAGCATCTCATTGGAATCCAGATCAGCCCGCGATTTTCCTTCGACAAACTTAACAGCGTCGCCAGCGGCATCACGAATGTGGCGAATCCGTACCTCATCTGGAAGCGGCATATTGAACCTCCGCGCGGGCCAGCACATCCGAGCGGAAGTACCGGCTCAAGTCCTGGGGCGTGCGAAGGTCTATCCTGCGGCCATCAAATATCTGTGAAAGCTCGTCCGCCATTTCGGAGAGGCGGAAAAAGCCAGGTACGTGTTTCGGATCAAACTCAACAAGAACGTCGATGTCACTCTGCGGACCAAAGTCATTGCGCAACACCGATCCGAACAGCGAAAGCTTGCACACATGATGCCGACGACATAACGCGGCGATCTCATTACGATGCTGTTCAATCACTGGCAACATGAAGCTCATTATAACACAAGGCAGTATTATCAGTATCGGTCAGTATTCCAGGTTCTAGGTTCTAGCTTCTAGCTTCTAGATTCTAGCGTCCGTATTTCGTGTCGTTGTGTCTTAGTGGTGAATCTTCCGCCACCCCGTCACCGCTAATCTGTGTCCATCTGTGTAATCTGTGGATCAGCCCGTTCCTCGTGTCTTTGTGGTAAACCAACCCCCATTTTTTTTCACCACCAAGACACCATGACACAACGTGCGAGGAGTTAGAACCTAAATTGAGGCATGGAGGCCGAAATCCCGATAGCGATGGAATCGGCGGATCGGGAACCTAGAACCTAGAATGATTCGGAAGTGCTGCGCGTTGAATTGGCGCAGCATCCATATTGCCTTCTGAATGCAAGGTTCTGAATTCTGAGTTCCCCTCCTAACTCCTAACTCCTCGCCTGTCCCCTGTCACCTCATCCGCCTCCTCCGTCTCTGTCAGGTGCCCATGCTGTGTTCACTTGCTCAACAGCCATTGCACTTCCGCCTTGAGCTTGTGCAGTTTGGTTTGAATGATATCCCATGTGATATCACTCTTGATCGCCCCGTAGCCGTGTATGAGTTGGTTGCGGAACCCGATTATTCGCCGCCATTCGTTGATCTTTTCCACGCAAGTCGGATTAATCTTATAAAGTTGATTAAGGGCCTCGCCAACGATCGCAAAATTCCAATGCACCGCGTCGCACAGTTCACGGCAGGCCAGAAACTCCTCACGGCTCTTGCCGGAAACGTATCCGAAAATGCGATCTGCGGCGTCGAGGATATCTTGCAAAAGTTTCGCTGATTCAGGCTGCATATAAGCTGGTCCGGTGCCGGTTGGCAACCTGCAGGAAGTACGGGTTGTGGGCATCCTGGATGCTGACCATATCCACCTTCCGCTGCAGCAGCGATTCTAAATCTTCAATCAGACCAAAGTAACGGTCGGCCAACCCTTCCGGATTGGCATCAAATTCAAAAAAGAAGTCAATATCACTTTCCGGAGAAAATGACTGGCCGCCGGCCGCTGAGCCGAAAAGATCGAGGCGTATTATGCCGTATTTCCGACATATCGCGGCGATCTCATTACGATGCTGTTCAATCACTGGCAACATGGATCTCATTATAACACAAGGCAGCATTATCAGTACATTCAGTATTATCAGTACGATCAGTATTCCAGATTCTAGATTCTAGATTCTAGATTCTAGGTTCCAGCGTCCGTACTTCGTGTCGTTGTGTCTTTGTGGTAAACCAACCCCACCCCGTCGCCGTTAATCCGTGTCCATCGGTGTAAGAGGTTTATCCCGTGCGCGCCGGGATGCATATGCCCGCCGACGCCTCTTCATCCACAGATTGCACAGATTTCACAGATTTTGTTTTGGGCGGGGAACTTGAATACACTTTCGTTTGCCGTCGTTAATCTGTGGATCAGCCCGTTCTTCGTGTCTTAGTGTCTTAGTGGTAAATCTTCCCCCACCCCGTCGCCGCTAATCTGTGTCCATCTGTGTAATCTGTGGATCAGCTCCCGCGTCCCTGCGGCAATCTACCGTGCGTAACGTTCGTACTCCAGCTAGGTCACGCCGAAGTTGATCAGCAGGCCAACCTTGTAACCGGTTATTTTCAGGTAATTAAGCAATTGGGCCGCTTCCAATCCGGTAATCAAGGACAACGCTTTGGTTTCAACAATCACTGATTCATAACAAATGAAGTCAGGTTTATAAATTGCGTCCAGCGGCTGCCCTTTGTATTGAACCGGCAATTCTATTTCCCGCTGAAACGGGATTTTGCGGATCGCTAATTCCACAGCAAGCGATTCCTGATAGACTCTTTCCAGAAAGCCACAGCCCATTTCCCGGTGCACTTCCATGGCCGCGCCGATGATCGCAAAAGTCTTCGGATCCCGTATTTCATTCATAAATTTCTCCCCTTAACATGAAGACCTCTTGATCTATCCCGGCGCGCACGGGATAAACTTTTTTCACAGATTTTGTTTTGGGTGGGGATTTTGAATACACTTTCTTTCGCCGTCGTTAATCTGTGTCCATCTGTGTAATC
Organism: Phycisphaerales bacterium; assembly: GCA_027313145.1. Classification (GTDB taxonomy): domain Bacteria; phylum Planctomycetota; class Phycisphaerae; order WQYP01; family WQYP01; genus JAMDCX01. The sequence goes on from DAHVEJ010000102.1 coordinate 9,233, forward strand.
TGTGGATCAGCCCGTTCTTCGTGTCTTAGTGTCTTAGTGGTGAATCTTCCGCCACCCCGTCGCCGTTAATCCGTGTCCATCGGTGCTCCGCCGATGCGAATAATGGTCCGAGGTGCCTGCGCGGCAATGCGTTCCAGCAGTTCAGGCAGCAATGGCTCAATATCCTCAAGGGTATTTGAAGGTGCTACCAATATAGCCACGGAGATGGGAACCGCCACCGGACTGATCTGGTATTTCATCCCGGCGTCCTGGGTGATCAGAAGATCGAATCCGTCGCCTGCCGCCAACTTCAGCAGCGCCCCGTTTTCAACGCCCTTCCAGCCCATAAAATTCACTGTCACCACATCGTGACCGGGCAACAAGGTCCGCAGCCTGCTTGGCGTGTTCCAGCACGTCCGCCCGGGCCTGTTCAAGCAGGGCATGAACCTGCGATTCGCGGACTGATGGGAAATCAGCGAGAAATTCCGCCACGGTGTAACCACGATCGAGATAATCCAGAAGCGCGACAACCGGCACGCGCGTGCCTGTGAAGCAGGGCACGCCACCCTGAATATTCGGATTGATTGTTGCAATACTCATGGAGAATATCATACCTCATGCCGCAGCGGCGGCACAACGAACCGCGTCGGAGACGAGAGGTCGTTTCTAATCACCCATGACCAGAAGTTCATCCCGGCGCGACAGGAATCACGGATCAACATTTGCATTTCCTTATTTACTGGTCATTGGTCCTTGGTCCTTGACCATTGAAGCGCAGCGCCCCTGTCACCTGTCACCCGTAACCTCGTCCGCCCCAAGCCGCTCTACTTTCAACTCTCTCCTGTCACCTGCTCTATCGGGCCTCAGCCCGATTGTCCTTTATGCCGGGAGTTTACCCCGACGTATCGGGGTGGTGAAAAAAACACACGTTAATTCACAGGAGGTAGCAGAGGTAAACAGAGGACGCGCCTGCGACAGGTTCCGCCAGGTCTCTCGGGTCCAGATCCTTAACTTTTTTAGCGCAATTGCGCATTATCCCTCTTTCTGCAACCCTATAGTCTTCCCGACGAATAGCTCAGACCCGCTGAACAACGTCATTGGAAAGTAAATAACATGCCTGCATCAGTGGCTCCGTCGTAGCCATGAGGATCGCCCGATACCCGGAGAAATTCCGACGCCCGCGCCAATTCCGCGCAATTCTGAAACTACTGACCAATACTGATCAATTCTGACCAATACTGTAATCCTGAATGCTGGCGGCCACAGCCGCCCAAAAACATCTTGGACGTCTTGGACACCTTGAGCCAAACCCGCTAAAATCAATGCTTTCATCAACATGTCCAACGTGGACACCTTGCCTGGCTAACTTGGACACCTTGAAATTCGCAAAGCAAACCTTTCTGCCCTCTGGATTCCGGTAGCTTTTGATCCGTGATCATTGATCATTGAAGCGAAGCACCTGTCACCCGTAACCTCCGTCCCCCTCCGGCCCCCCGTCTAGGTTCTAGCTTCTAGCTTCTAGGTTCTAGGTTCTGCGTTCCCACATCGTCAGTACTGATCATTGCTCATTGCTCATTGCTCATTGAATCGCCGCGCCGCGCTCACAGAAATATGCCCGCTTCAACTTTGAAATATTCCGCAATTTTACGGATATTGGCTTTGCTCATCGCTCTTTTGCCAAGCATTATCTGGCTGGCCAGGCCGCGGTTGCCGATGATGCGACCAAGGTCCGCCGCCGTAAGACCGGACTGCTTCATCAGGTGTTGCAGCACTGCCAACGGCGATAACTGTTCCGCATTGATAGCATAGTGGTCGCGTTCATAATCCCGCACAAATTGCGTCAACGCCGCCAGATAGGCCGCCTCGCCGGAATCCAGGGAGGATTCATCCCGCACCGCCAGTGAATCCAGCACCTCGATGCAGGCGTCATAGTGTTGCTCCGAGCCAATCGGAACCAGCGGGAAGGCTCGGGCCAGTTCCAGGTAACTTTCCGGAGTCCGCACCGTGGATCGCCAGATCGGCCGGTTCGCGGATCGTCCGGCGGCAGGAGCGTGCATCATTTTCATAGCTGATTCTTCCAAAATTCACGGTCATATTCCCGATGCGTCATGATCCGCAACACATAAACCATCCCGGTGTTGTAATGCACTGCGGCGATCAGGCGGTATTTATTTCCACCAATGTCGAATATCAGCACCGTGCTTCCGCTGGCGACCCTGCAGGTATCCGCCGTGCTAAACATTCGGCGAACGTCCTGAAAGTGGCTCCAACGGGCGGCTTCAACATCACCATACCATCGCCGCAAAGGCTGTTGGGCATCCGGAAACTCCTCCCAGAAAATCCGGAGCCTTATCAAGGCCACAATTCGCACCAGGCCTCCATGCACTGCGTACATTATGTACGCAACACCGCCAGACTTCAACCCATCGCCTGCCCCCTGACAATATCATCAGCACCCTCAAAATTTTCCGCCTCCATTACCTCCCCTACCTCTGTGGTGAATCCCCCCGCGTCGTCCCCCTCTTCTAACTTCTCACTCCTAACTCCTCGCCTATCATCCCGCCACTTGCTCCGCGACCGGGGCCGGCCCCTGCGATGCGGCCGCTTGGGCTTCCGCGATGGCGTCCAGACGGGCGTTGCGGAATTCTTGCCACTGGTTATTGACAAATTCCATGAACTTTTCTTTGAACACGCTCTGGCTGAAGCGTTCGGCGTTTTTACGTATGGCCTGCGCGTCCCAGGTGATGCGTTCAAAGTGTTCCACCGCCGCCATGATGCTTTCAGGTGCGGGTTCCATGAAAAACAGACCCGTTACGCCGTCGATGACGCTTTCGGTTACGCCGCCGTGGCCATAGGCGATCACCGGCGTACCGCAGGCCTGGGCTTCCACGGGGACAATGCCGAAGTCTTCTTCGGCGGCAAACACAAAGCCGCGGGCGTGCTGCATATATTCTTTGAGGCGTTCGGAACTTTGATAGCCGACCACTTTGACATTCGCCCCGGCCAATGCCCGGATGTTCTCAAGTTCCGGGCCTTCGCCGACGACAATAAGTCGGCGCGCGGGCATGCGGGAGAATGCCTGGACAATTAAATCAATGCGTTTCTATGGCACCATGCGTGAGGCGGTCAGGTAATAATCCGCCTTGTCAGCGCAAAGCGTATATTTTTCCGTATCGACGGGCGGAAATACCGGCGTGGCGGTTCGGCGGTAGGCTTTATCCACGCGCCGGGCGACAAAAGCCGAGTTGGTCATAAACGCGTCCACCCCGCCGCTGGATCGCACATCAAACACGCGGATGTAATGGAGAATCAGTTTGGCGATCGCCCCCTTCAGGCCGCGGTCCAGGCCGGCTTCCTTCAGGTATTGCCGTTGCATATCCCAGGCGAAGCGCACGGGGCTGTGGCAGTAGCAGATGTGCAGTTGGTCCGGCCGGGTAATCACACCCTTGGCCACCACGTAACTGCTGGAGATAACTAAATCATATTTAGATACATCTAACTGTTCAATGGCCATGGGCATCAGCGGGAGATACGCGCGGTGTTTACTTCTGGCCAGAGGCATATTTTGCAGGAAGCTGGTCTGCACGGGCTTATTCATAATAAAGCCGCGCTGCTGCGGCTTGAGGAAATCAAACAAGCTGAACACATCGGCATTGGGGAAGCACAGAAGCATTTGCTCCAGCACACGTTCAGCGCCGGCGTAGGTGTATAAAAAATCATGGACCAGGGCAATTTTCAGATCCGTGACGGGCTTGGAGAAGCGCAGTTTCAGGGATTTATATTTTGCCGGGTCCAATGAGCCGATGCGCCCGGCGATGCTGTTATCTTCCGCCACACGCCGACGTGGGTGGGCACGGGAAAAACCCAGACCAAAGAGCCGGATTTTAAAGGGTCCCGGCGGCTGATCTTTCAGTGAGGTCAGGCTGAATTCCTCCACCAGGCGGGCGAAAAGTGAAATACGGTAGCCTGCGGATTCAAGGAATGTGGGTGCCAGAACCTCCATTTCCATCCGCATGGGCTTGCCGATACGCCTTTGGACAATCGGCAGCGATGCCGTCATTATGGCGGCACCTTCCGGGATGATTTCCGCAGTTTGCCAGACGCGCTCATCGATGGAGCCATCGCGACGGCTCACGGTCATGGCGATGCGGCTGAATTGCAGCATCTGGGCGGCTTCACAAATACCGGTCCACCAGACATCAAAGGTGCTGGCGCGGGCGAGGCGGAGCTGTAAAGATTCAAACGCCATGCGGTACGTGCGGGACTCACGTGCGAGTTGGCGGTTTCGCCGCAGGGCACGCACCATATCTCCGCCGCGGGCGCTGCCGGCGGTGCGGAATAACACAATCAGCAGCACCGCCAGCGTAAAGCTGGCCAGCGCCATGACCAGCGTGTTGCCAAAAAACATGACAACCGCCAGTACACCGGTGCCGGCACCGAACACATACAGCAGATACACCGCGTGAATATGCGAAAGCCCCAGGTCCAGCAGGCGGTGGTGCAGGTGGCCGCGTTCCGCGGAAAACAGGCTGCGGCGCTGCAAAATGGCCCGGCGGGCAAAGGTTATGGCGGTGTCCACCAGCGGGATGGATAACGCCACAGCGGTGATCAGGAGCGGTAAGGGTGAATTGCAGTGATGCGAAGCAAGCACGGCGGCGGCGGCGATGGTAAAACCAATGAACAAACTGCCGCCATCACCCATGAAAATGCGGGCAGGGTTGAAGTTAAAAATGAGAAACGCGGTCAGGGCACCCATCAGGGCGAGCATCAAAAAGCCAATGGAGGGCTCTCCGATGGCGATGCCGATAATCGCTACTACCAGCGCGGCTGCCGTGGCGATGCCGCCGGCCAGACCATCCAGCCCGTCACAAAAGTTCAAGCTAACCGGGACAGTCACCAGCCAGAGGATTGTCAGGGGCCAGGAAAGCCAGCCAACGCAGGGCTGCCAGTTCGCGGCAACCGGGCCGGTGGGCACGCGGACACCATAATAGGCAAACAAACCCGCAGCGCCCAGCAGGCCGACAAGTTTGATTTTGGCGGGGATGTTGATGATATCATCAAGAAAGCCGACGGCCAGCAGCACGACGGAGGCGAAAATAAGCGACGCCATGGGCGTGTGGAATACGGCATGAAACAGCGTGGTGCGGCGATACAACAGCAGCACGGGCGCGGCACTGATGAGCGTGGAAAGCGCAATGGCCAACCCGCCCACGCGCGGCACCGGGCGCACGTGCACCTTGCGGGCATCGGGGATGTCCACGAGCTTGAAGCGCTTTGCCAGGAGGATAACAGGCACAAACGACAACACGCCGGCCCATAGTCCACCTACAAAGGCGATACCGTACCAGGATGATTGAACCATGATTTCTCCCTTGCTCTTTGGCGGCTGATTCAGGATTAGCAGTATTGGTCAGTATTGACCAGAAGCCTGTCCCGGCGCGCCGGAATATTCGCAGTATTGGTCAGTATTTTCAGTATATTCTGTGAGGAGGAGTTAGAAGTCAGAAGCTAGAATGTTTAGGAAGCGCTGGCGCTTCAATGTTCAGGAACCACTGATCAATCTTTTCATCTTAGCTCGACCAGGTCCTGGCCGGATTCGAGCGATGCTACCAGTAATGGCATCGACCGACCAAATACCGAAAGCAGGTTTATGGTCCTGCAATTTCCCAACCGCACCCAAACAATCTGCGGCCTGCCGCGACGGGCTAGCGACAAGTGGAGAAAGTCCTCATCCTTGGAAACCAGCACGTAACGATTAGCTGCCGCGAATTCCAGAATTTCAATATCAGATGCGGCGGCCAATCCGATGTCCTGAAGATGCGCACTGTCATAACCCTGTGCGGTGATCCACTGGGCGAGCTTCGGCGGCAACTGGTTGTCAATAAGAAATTTCAAGACGCCTGCAACACGATATGGTCAGTCTGAAGCGATGCGTACGCGATGGCCGCGAGAATGTCTTCTCGCTCCAAATAGGGGTAGTCTCCAAGAATTTCTTCCACGGACGCGCCGGCACCCAGCAATTCCAGCAGATCGCTGACGCGCATGCGTTGGCCGCGAATACACGGCCGCCCACCGCATTTTCCCGCTTCTACGGTTATGCGAGCAAGAATTTTTAACCGACTGGGTTCATTCATAATGTCACCGTCACACTTCCGGAATACAAACAGACGCCAATTATTCTAGCAGATTAGAATCTGGAATTTGGAATCGATGGCCACTGATCACGGATCACGGATCACGGATCAATAGGGCTGCGGGTTGCGGGTTACTGGTTCAGTATATTCAGTATTATCGGTATTGATCCGTGATCCGTGGCCATTGGTCATTGCGCATTGAAGCGAATCGCTGCCGCCTACTCCCCGGCAAGTTCCATGACAACGACATCCCGAGTAATGATTCGTCCAAAAAGCTTGGGGATGAGGTCGATCTGGCCGAGCTGGTAAATGTATTGGAGCGGCGATGTATTGACAATCACGTCAGCCAAGAAGCATCTCCTGCCGCAGTTCCTCTTTCTTCAAATCAAATGTAAAAACGCCGTAGTCGGCAAGTCTAGCCAGAAAAAGCGGCTTTACCGCAATTACTGTTCAAATTACATCCGCGAAGCGGCTTTCCAGGCGCTTGAAGGTGAACAGGCCGATCAGACCGGCGATTATCGCGGCGGCCATGCTCCATAGCAGCGGCCCTATCACCAGGGGGTGGCCGCCAAAAACGCTCCAGCGGAAAGAGGATAGTATCCCATTGAGCGGATTAAAGGAAAAAATTGTGGCGATAATGGGGTGCGTTTTACTGAGCTTGGCTATGTGCGAAATGGAATAAGCCACGGGGCTGGCGTACATGAGCATCTGCATGAAAATCGGCAGGATGTACTGGAT
>DAHVEJ010000103.1 GCA_027313145.1 Phycisphaerales bacterium
CGCTATTTCATCGGGGTAACTCTTGGATGACCGCAGGTGTGTAAACTGCGCCGGCGGCACAAATGCGACGGCAATTTTCGCGGTAAGCGGGGAAACTTCCACGCCTGAACCGGCGACATTTGGTATACTTGCCGTTGGTATTATGGCTCTATCATTGATAGGGCGGCGACGAACGATGGGTTAAAAATCCTCACCCACGTGATGGGCGGCAACACAGGGCCGCTCGTGAATCGTAGCAATCCGTTGCGGTAACGCCTGTGGTAGGATGACTTTAACATATTTTATGTGCCGGAAATGCGACAACGACGAAATCCTGTAATTTTCCATGGGCCGTCTTCAGCCCCCGCCGCCGGCAAATGGATGACGCTCTGCGCGGTGGCTCTGTTGCTGCCGGCATCTACCGTCGGCAATGCTCGCGCGGCGACTGCCACAGACCAGTTGGCCAAAGCTCCAACTCCGGCGGTCGTGCGATCTTGGGGTCGAACGGTGTTGCGAAATACCTTGACCATCTTTTACCTGCCGAAACAAAAAGTCCTGGCAGAGACTGTTGTGCGTGCGGGGCATGGTGATCGGTATAAGCCCGGCGGCCAGGCAGCGTTCGCATGGTCGCAATCCATGGAGCTATTAATGCTCGCGGAGGCGGTGCAGTGTCATGCGGTCAATGCGCTGACATTGCATAAATTTGTCGGAACGTTGGGGCCTTACTGGCGAATGGCCAACGGTGTTGGCGGTTTTGATGTGCTGCCTGGGAACGCCCCATTGGATCGATATTATGATGACAATGGCTGGATGACATGGGGATTTTTACGCGCCTATGCCGCTACCCACAACGACCAATATCTGGCCATTGCCCGGCGTGATTTTCAGTTTATTTTAAGCGGAGAATCTTCCGCCCTGGGCGGCGGCATATTCTGGCATGAACAGGCGAAAAAATCCAAAAACACCTGCTCCAACGGCCCGGCGATTATTGATGCTTTAAAACTTTATTCCATCACCAGGCAGCACGCTTATCTGCATACGGCCCGAAAACTTTATGTGTGGGTCAACAAGCATTTACTGGATTACAGAGATTATCTCTATTTTGATAACATCGCCCTGAACGGTAGCATTGTTCGCACCAAATGGACGTACAATACCGGCACCATGCTCATCGCCAATTGCCTGTTCTACCGGATTACCCATGAGAAAAAATATTGGCGAAGGGCCACTCGACTGGCCACGGCTGCGCAGCTGCGGTGGATCAGCGCTACCAATGGTTCAGTCAGCGGACCGGGGTTTTTTGCATGGGTATTAATAGATGGGTACATCCAATTATATAAAATCAGCGGTGACAAAAAATTCCTGGCTCTGGCCCAACGCGCTTTGGTGTATGCCCATAACCATTGTTGTATGCCCGGCGGGTTTTACGCGGGGGTGTGGAACGCTCCGCCGAAACCAGTCCATACCCTTAAGCTTATTAATCAAGCCTCAATCGGAGGCAGTTACTTTCTTTTGGCCCATACGCTAACGCAGTAGGAGTGTACAAACTATGAAACGACGTGAATTTTTAACCTCGGCGGCGGTGGCAGCCACCGGCCTATATGCGGCCGCTTCAACTGTGCGTTCAGCACCGATGCGGCCATCGCGCCGCCCTCCGGTGGGGCAGCGACGGTTTGTATCGGCTGCGGTGGAAAAGCAGATTCATGAAATATCGGCGCAAATAGCCGATCCGGAAGTAGCGTGGATGTTCCAAAATTGCTTTCCAAATCCGCTGGATACGACGGTGGAATTTAGTATGGCCGGCGGCAGGCCGGACACGTTTGTGATTACCGGTGATATTCCGGCCATGTGGTTGCGTGATACCATGTATCAGATGTGGCCGTATCTGCCGTTGGCCCGGCACGATGCGCATTTGCGCAGCATGATTCAGGGGGTGATTGGCCGCATGGCTCGGTGCGTGCTGATTTCGCCGTATGCCGAAGCATTTGTCAAATCCGTTTCAGACCCTTCTCCGTGGCGCAGTGATCATACGCACATGGCACCGGGGGTGTGGGAGCATAAATGGGAAATTGATTCGCTTTGTGCTGTGGTGCATCTTTCGCACGGATACTGGCTGGCCACCGGTGATACCACGCCGTTTGATGCATCGTGGCGCAAAGCCATGGATCGCATTGTGGAAACATTCCATGCGCAGCAGCGTCTGGATGGCCCCGGCCCATACAGTTTTCAGCGGGCGGCCTGGAATAGCACGGATACGTTGCCGCGCGGCGGCGTCGGTTTTCCTGCCAAGCCGGTGGGGCTTATCTGCACCATGTTTCGGCCATCGGATGATGCGGTAGCCTATCCGCTGCATATTCCGGATAATCTGTTTGCCGCGGTATCGCTGCAGCGTATGGCGGCAATGTATCACGCTTTAGGGGTCGATGATCAGCGGATCAATGCCTGTAAGCAATTTGCCAAAACTTTGCATCAGGGCGTAGCGGATTACGGAATAAAAATCCATGGCGACCACGGGCGGATTTTTGCCTATGAGGTCGATGGATTTGGGAACGCGGCGTTTATGGATGACGCCAATTGGCCCAGCATTATTTCTCTGCCATTTCTAGGTTTATGTGCCGCGGATGATCCCGTTTATACGGCATCACGGGCGTTTGCCTGGGGGCCGGGCAATCCGTATTTCTATCGCGGTAAATTTGAAGGTATCGGCAGCATTCACACGGCCGACGGAAACGTATGGCCCATGAGCCTGATTATGTTCGGCCTGACCGCAAATAAACCGCAGGAAGTTGCCTGGGCAATAAATCAACTCAAGCACAGCAGCGCCGGAACAGGATTTATGCACGAATCATTTGATAAAAATAATCCCGAAAAATTCACACGCCCTTGGTTTGCCATGGCCAATGTCATGTTCGGCGAGTTAATTGTCCAAACCGCCAAGCGCTATCCGCATGTCCTGGCCCAAAAGGTATAACCGACATCCACCAGCGTAGCTCAATGCGGCAGCGTTGAGTTGAATGCGAAGTGCGGTTCAGTTGTACGAGGGGCTTTCCCGTCGGCACGGCAGGCAGTGAATGTGCAATTGCGCTTGCCGGGGCAAAGTGGGCACTATTTCCGTGACGCCGCTGCGCATCAAACCGTGACGCTACCGCGTCAGGCTAGGATCCTAGCGGGGTTATGCGTTAGATCTCGTGGACTTCTTGCGTGGGGACAGCGTCAGGGCTGCAAGCAGTCCGGCGGCTAGCAGGGCAATGGTGGCTGGATCGGGAACCTGAACATAACCGATTGCTTGCAGGGCGGCGAACTCGTTGCTGCCCAGAGTGATATTTTGACCACCGGTAATAAAGGCATCTTGCACCTGTGGGCTGGCACCAGCCGGCAGCGGGTTGCTGGCCCAATCGCCATAGTCGCCGCCAGTGTTGGTATTGTTAAATTGAGCTAAATCTGTCGTGCCGTTAAGAGAAAAATAAACACTTCCTGTGGCACTGGTGGAAAAACTGCGTGTGCCATCGGCAGCGTAGCGGTAAAGATCTTCAGGGCGCGGGGCATTGAGATCGCCGCTCGCGGTGCCAAAATCCGGCAGTGCCGACCCCAAGCCTAATACTTCGTTAATTTCGTGCATGACCACGGTCTCCAGGCTGTAGCCACTCGGGGAGCCAGCGCCGCCGGGGTAGGTGATGGAAGTGTTGAGGCTAATGGTTCCATCCAATGTGGTACGTACGGCGTAGCTCGACGACAACTGCCCAGATGCGATCATGGCGTTCACGTTTGCGGCGGTGAGTAGTAATTGCGTTCCGGAAGTCCCCGGCACCGGCTCCGCTGATTGTGAGGGCAGTGAGTTTAACGCAGTGGTCCGAATGGAGCTGGTTGGCTCCGTGGCCAAGGCGTTGCGAAAATCCAGGTAATTAACCGACGTGAGCGAATAGAAGCTTTCCCCCAATCCGCTGGACATCTCGGTAAAATCTATCGGCACGTTTATGTTGTTGGTGAAATCCTGCTGATAAACGTCGATGGCGCTATTGACGGCGTTTTCAATGGCCACGTGATTTGGATCCGTCGTGATGCTGCTGTCAAACGTGGGGGTAATGGTCAGGCCATGGGCGCTTCCGCAAGCCAGAAGGGCACACGACGCCGCTATCGCTGCAACAGTACTATGACGTTTGAATGTAGTGGAAAATCTGGAAGGCATAGTAGGCTCCAATGCATGACATCACGTAATATTCCGGCACCCACTGGTGCTATATCCTTTGTCTCCCCCGGTCGTAACTTCCATCGGCTTAGCCATGCGTATTACTTAAGGGGCTGCGGAAGAATTCGCCCCCGCAGCCCCTGCATTAATGGTCCGAAAAAATTATAAGCGTTATAGTGCGTTGCGTCGTCGACGGGCAAATACCATTAGGCCCATTCCCAGCGCGCCAGCCAACGTCAAGCCCGCCGTCGCCGGTACCGGGGCCGGCGAGCCGCCACCAGTGCCGCCAGGAATATTGATCGTCATATTATCCAAAAGCACTGATTCAGTAGTGTACTGGCTCCCGCACCAATACCAGTTGCTATTTTGATCTTGTTTCTCTACCACCTGGGCACTGACGGTCAGATACGGATCGGCAGCGCTAAAATCGCTTAGAGCAATGGTTGTTGTCTGATTCGAGCCATTATTCGAGCCAGTACCAGACGGGACGAGGCCACCAGCGCGGAGCTCGGTCCCGAGTTGGCCCGCTTTGCCGGAAACCCAAAGTTCGGCGGTATCCGGGCTTTGCAGACTGCCGATCGTCAGGGTCGCATTCTGCGTTTGGAAGAACGGCTGCGTCAAAAAGGGTGTCAGATCCAATTGAATAAAGTACTGGGTCCCGGAGGAACCATAAATGCTGATTTCATGATCCACGCCATGGGCAAGGCCCAGCCCCTGCTCGGTCGGTGAACTGCCTGGGCCACTACCGCCTTTTCCGTATAGCCCTGTGGGCGTGCCCATGTTTGATTGAGCGCCCATCTGGTATCCGGAGGCAGTGATGGTGGCTGGGCCCGAGACATCAGAAGGCAGACTTCCGCCGGTCACATTTCCGGCGTAGGTGTAAGACGTCAAGGGGACCGTGTGCTGCCTTCCTCTTTTATCAGTCTTGGTCGTGGTAAGGGCACCCGACGGGTTATTGAAATTCCAAGTAATTGTCGTGCTGGCGAAAGCCGGCACGGCGGCGGCTAGGGTGGCGGCGGCGAAAATACCGGCGAGTGCTACATTTCCGATTGATTTTTTGGTCGATACCATGATGATGCTCCCTTGAACAAATGTTGGACTGCAAAAAGAGTCCGATAACATTTCGGCGTGCCCCGCAACATTCGGCGGAGGACAACACGTCCGATAAAAAGTCGCGGAACAACATATTCCGCAACACCAAACTGCTAAAAATTTTCCGACGAAAAAACGGAACTGTTTAGCAGCTTACAAAACAAAAATAAGAAGTAGAGATTATCTCGCGTCCCTGCAAAGAAGCTCTCTGAACTTTCCCAGTTGTGCCATCTTCGCACAACTGAGAATGATTCTACCGCACCTAATGCAGCATTGCAAGCAAAATTCGCAAAAGATATCTAAAAAAATTATCGGACCTTTGGATTGCAGGTTACAGTGGAAATGGTCCTGATACGAGATACGGAGATTTGAAATTTGAAACTTGAGATTTGAAATTTCAGATTCCAAGTCCCAGATTCCAAGTCAATATTGATCCGCAATCGCGTGACAACCGCAGATATTGATCCGTGATCAGTGATCAGTGTTCGTTGATTCGTGGTCTCAGATTTCTTCGGCCAGAATTCCTGAAAGCTGCTGGGATACTTCGCCGATTTGTTCGGCGGTCAGGTGGGGATTTAACACTATCACCGCGATGCCGCCGCGAAGGGTCATGTTCCATGCTTCCGGCAGCGGCGTAAGGGAACTAAATTTAGTTTTCAGTGCTTCTGGCAGGGCGGAAGTGCCTTCGTACTTCAGCAAGCGCTTACGCATCAACAGCAATGCCAGAACAAAGCGGAATCGCAGGTCCAGAATATCTTCACGGTCGGCCAGGCGGTTAAACAGGTCCAGCAGAACCGTATCATCAACAAATGTTTTGGCTTTCTTTTGTGATTCGGGCACGAGCGTTTTCCAGAAGGAAAACATTTCCACCGGTGGGGCGGGGCGCTTACCGGAATTCCAGCATTCCGGGCAGAAATTCAGGCGTTGCCAGGGGCTGGTGGGCGCTTTGGACTCGCCGGTTGTTGGAGGCAGCGAACGCACTTCCACCAGTGCTGCCCAGCACAATGCGCCGGGCGCAAGTTCTGTGGCGCACTGCGCACATTGGCCGCCAACCTTGCCGACATCCCACGTCTGATTTTGCATTAATCCTGTTGCCATGAAGATATAGTAAGGCTTTTAGCACCGCAGGCAAAGCCTCACAGCGAAATTGCCGCCGCCTGATTAATTTGCCTCCAACCGTTTATCCGGCAACCGGACGCAAAGATCCTCATATTTCACCGATTAACTCAGATTCCCGTTCCGGATGTTGGGAATAAAAAATCCGCCGCTCGGTCGTTAATCTGTGGATCAGAATGGTTGGTGGCCGTTTGTTGGTAGTATCCCTGGTTTAGAGGCGGGACGCCGAATTCCAAGTCCCATGTTCCCGATTCCCGATTCCCGATTCCAGATTCCAAACCGCCGTGCCCAACGATTACAATTGACGTAATCCCCCGACTTGATAACATACTCGCAACTACGCGTGCGAATCCGCACGACCGTCGGCTCGCGGAAAGCCTGACGCCCTATTGTGAAAAACCTGTGGCTTGGAGAAACGAGTGGTTATCAATACATTATTAGCCGCGGCAGCGGCAACACCGCGTTCCGGTGCGATTATCCATCTGCATGGGATTGACTGGGCCATTCTGGCGGTGTATCTGCTGTTTGTGGTCGGGATCGGGATTATCACCGGTCGCGGCAGCAAAACCAGCGAAGACTTTTTTCTTTCCGGAAGAAGCCTGCCGGCGTGGATTACCGGGTTAGCCTTTATTTCCGCCAATCTCGGTGCGCTGGAAGTCATGGGCATGTCCCAGCAGGGATATGAATATGGGATGATGACCGCCAATTATTATTGGATTGGAGCCATCCCCGCGATTGTCTTTATGGGTATCGCGATGATGCCCTTTTTCTACGGCAGTAAAGTGCGCAGCGTGCCGGAGTTTCTGAAAAAGCGCTACAACGAAGGTGCCCGATTTATCAACGCCTTTACGTTCGCCGTATTTACCCCGGCGATTTCCGGTATCAGCATGTACGCCCTGGCGGTGGTGATGCAGGACTTTCTGGGCTGGCATTTCGCCCCAAGCGTCTGGGTGTCGGCGGTGGTGGTGCTGGTGTACACCTTTATGGGTGGTTTGACGGCCAGCATTTACAATGAAGTGCTGCAATTTTTCCTCATTGTTCTGGGCATTGCCCCCATGACCATCATTGCCCTGATTGCCAATCATGGCTGGGCGCATTTCAAAAAGTGGATTGCCACGCATCAGTTGCCTTTCCTTACGCCGGACCAGGTGGCTGCGGCGGCCGCCAAGCCGGGAACTGCAGCGCATCAGATGCCGGCAACCCAATGGATGCACACGTTCCACAACACGCTAACCCAAAATAATCCGATGCACATTACCTGGCCGGGCATCGTATTAGGCTTGGGCTTTGTGCTGTCATTTTCCTACTGGTGCACCAACTTCCTGGTGGTGCAGCGAGCCTTGGCCGCCAAGGATATGAACTCTGCGCAACGCACCCCCTTATTGGCGGCGTTCCCGAAAATGATATTCCCGTTTATTGTGATTCTGCCGGGGTTGTTGGCGTTGCCGTTGCTGCCGCACTTATTTCCCGGAAATACAACGGTGAACGGCCACCTGATTCCGGCCACGGAATCATTTAACAACGTCATGCCGCTGATGATGGCTCGCTATTACCCAGCCGGGCTGCTGGGGCTGGGGTTAACGGCACTGATGGCGTCGTTTATGTCTGGTATGGCGGGTAATGTTACCGCGTTTAACACAGTCTTCACTTACGATCTGTACGCGGTTTTTATTAAACCCAATGCCACGGATCAACATTATCTTTGGGTGGGGCGGATCATGACCATTGTCGGGATCATCATTAGCGTGGGCTTTGCGTATGTGGTGCGCGGGCAGTCCGGCATTATGGGTTATACGCAAACCATCTTTGGTGTGGTCAACGCGCCTCTGATTGCGGTATTCCTGCTGGGAATGTTCGCGACCTTTACCACCCCGGCCGGCGGGTTATGGGGATTGCTGGTGGGGACCGCTACGTCGGTAACACTGTGGGTTATCCGGTCTTATCCGGGCCTGCCGCTGTGGCATCACTATAATAACAACACCACGGGCGCATTTTGGGGTGCGGTATGGGCCTTCTGTGCCGGGGCGGGTGCCACCATTGTTGTCAGTTTGTTTACCAAGAAAAAGAAAGACGAGGAACTTGTGGGCTTGGTTTACCAACTTACGCCCAAGCCGCCGCAGGATGCCAATTTGCCCTGGTGGAAAAAGCCGATTGTGCTGGGCGTATTGGCCTTGGTTTTGACTTTGATTATCAATCTGTTGTTCTGGTAAAACAAAAAGCAATTAATTGCGGCGCAGGCCGCACTGGAGTGAATGTATGATGGATTTAAGATTACCCATTGGCATATTCTTTGTGCTGGTAGGCCTCATTATGGTTGGCTATGGCGTGGTGTCGCCGCATGATATTCCCAATATCACCGAAAAGGTAAACATTAATTTGTATTGGGGCATCGTGTTGCTGGTGTTCGGCGCACCAATGACCATTTTCGGATGGCGAGCCGAGGCCAAGGCCAAATCCGAGATGAAGAATAAGAAACCGTAAGATCAGCGGCCCCGCGATTCTGTTCAATGAAGGCCCGGCACAAAAAAGCGGTTGTCGCCGGAATGCCGCAACTCCTCCTAGGGTGTATTCTCAACTTCTTGCTTTCATGACCGACCGGCCCTTGGCATTTAGCGATGAAAAGCCAGCGGTAGTCCCATTTACAGCTACCCGTGTTTCAGAAAGATACTTCTCAGCATGTGTGTCAGATCGCCTTAACCGCACAGATTTTTCCTTCGGCAGGTGAAATTGTTGCTGGTTATCCCTAGAATTATCAGGTGCTATGGAATGCGGCGGCGGGGCCGCTGGGATTTATTGGAGTTTTATCATGACTGAAGCAACTGCATCGGCGGCGTCCGTGGGGGGCAATTCCGGCGGCGGCCGACTAGGCGCGACCGCAGCGCCGTATAGCGCGGTAAAGGAGCAGCCGGCCACAACCGGACAGCCCGCTGCGCGGCGGCAATTTGTCTCCTTTTCCTTTTATAAGTTGCTGCCGGACTTTCGCCGGTTGCCACAGACGCAGCAATCCTCGATGCTGGCACAACTGGTGGAACTTGTGCACAAGCAGGATCAGCAAAAAATGCTTCTGATTCCGTATAGCTGCGTGGGGACCCGGCCGGATGTGGACATCATGTTCTGGAAAATCAGCTACGATCTCGACGTTGTGCAGGAATTTACCGCGGCGATTCATCGGCTTGCGCTGGCGGGTTACCTGGTTCAGCCATTCTGTTATCTCGCCCAGAGCAAGCGCAGCACCTACGTGGATAAAATTGATCCCGCCCATGATGACACGCGCACCAGCATTGTTCCCGGAAAACGTAAATATATATTTGTATATCCATTTGTTAAAACACGGGAATGGTATCTGTTAAGCAAGCAGACCCGGCAGGGCATCATGGATGAGCATATTATGGTGGGCAACCGCTATCCGTCCGTGAAGCTCAATACCACCTACAGCTTTGGTCTGGATGACCAGGAATTTGTCGTGGCGTTTGAGACCGATAAACCGGGCGATTTTCTGGATCTGGTGCAGGAATTGCGGGAAACCGAAGGCAGCCGCTTTACCGTACGCGATACGCCTATTTTCACCTGCGTACAAACGCCGATAGAGCATATCGTGCGGCAAATTGCCGCGGTGTGATGGTTCATTGCTGCGTTGTACAGCCGATACGCGGAATCGGCCCGCCGGAGCATCGGGGAATTGCCATGAATTATAAAATAGGCATCGGTATCGCCATTATTTTCGTTATTGTTGTTGGCGTGTTGGTATATATATTTGTGGGTCCCGCGTCCATCGGCCAACCCACGTATCGGACTTTGGCCCATGGGTTTATGACGCCCATAAAAATTGACTGCGGAATTGGCGCTCTGACGCCGGTCAAATCCGGATCGGGAGCCGGTAAGCTATACATCCAGGCGTATCAACAGGTTGTTGCGCTATCCAATGACCACAATGCGATAGCGGATCTGACCGCGGACCACAATCCTTCCGCGTCACCAAAAATCCGTGCCATTGTGCAACTTATTGAACAAGCCGCCCCGAAAACCATGGGTCGAAAGTATCTCCTGTTTGCTAAAGGGGTGCGGCTGCCGGCGGCGTCTAATCCCGTCGCGGACCGTCTCAATGCCATCGGCCAAATGACCGGTGCCTATGCCGCCGGTTGCATCAGCGACAAAACCCCGAAATTGGCAGCCAAAGCTTTAACGGCCCTGTTGGTGTTTGGTCATCGGCTCTGGCAGCATGGCCTGTTTGTCGATGTGCGAACCTGCGGCATATCGGATATGCAGTCCGCGGCGGCGGGCTTGCAAATGATCTATAAATCCGGCGCGACCAAAAATCAATATGAATGTGCCGCCGCCACGAAACTTGTCGGTGCGATAAACAAAGCCAGCACCCAGTGGTACGACAAGATGAAAATTGTTGATGTGGCGGATCCGAATTCCGGTGACATGGCCAATATTGTCCGCAATGACCACGACTTGTCGTGGCGAATTGACGCGATGGTGGAGTTGGGCATCGCCCGATGGAGTACCTCCTACGCCCCACGTGCCCATGCCATTGCGATTTTCCTCAAACATTACACGACAGATTCCAATCACTGGATCAGGGGCTCGGCAAAAGTCGCTTATGGCATGACCGCCAATACCATAAGCCAGTTAGCCGGTAATTAAGCGGTTTAAGCGCTACACCGTCAAATCACCGGCGAGTTCCTGCTGGTACCGCTTCATTAATTCGGAGCGCGTTAAAAAGCCGAGAAGTGCCGGGGTTTTACCGGCCGGGGTGACATCATCCAGAACCGCCAGACGGGAAATGTCGAACCGTCCAAACATCGTCAACGCGGCATCGAGCGTGTCATGAAATTTGATCGGCGGCACGTCGGCCCGCATCACTTCCCTGACCAGCAGCAGGGGGGCGGCTTCCGGTTCCAGAAGGACCGTTTTTAAGTCATCCAGGGTCAGCAGTCCCAGATAATTTCCGGTTTTATCCATTACCACGAAATCTTCCACACCATCCAAATGGCTGCGCGTTAAAATGCTGGAAAGCGGCTCATCAGGGCGGGCTATCTGGGCCTTCGCCAGTGCCAATTGATCCACGCCGATTCGTTGCAGGGCACTAATTCCTACAGCCGAGCCGAGTTTCACGCCAAGTTTTTTCAACGGCAGCGTGTATAAACTTTCCCCCACGAGCAACTGTTGAATTACCGTCGCCGTTACCGCCGCCAGCATAATCGGCACCATCACCGCGTAATTCTGCGTAAGCTCAAATAATAGAATAATGGCGGTCAAGGGAGCCTGAATGGCCGCGGCCAGTACAGCTCCCATGCCCACCAGGGCGTAGGTGGCTGGATCGCTCACCAAGCCATAATGCGAGAGCACAAGGCCCACCGCGCCACCGCCGGCTGCACCAATAAATAATGCCGGCGCAAAGACTCCGCCGGAGCCGCCGGGTGCCAGCGTAAATGACGTCGCAAGGATTTTTAATACGCAGATCACCACGAGAAATTCCAGGGTCAAGTTGATAGTATGCCCGGCGATGGAGTGAGCGCCGGAATACCAGCGTGGATCAATCATCCGCAGAATAGTGGGATATCCGTCGCTGAAAATCGGTATATAACCCTGGGCAAAGCGCTGATGTAGAAATGGATCATCGCGGAAAATAATCAGCATGGCGACGCCGCAAACCCCGCTAAGCGCTGCCCCGATGGCGGGGTGTAGAAAATAGGGTATGCGGGAGCGGTGCTTCTGAGAGTAATTTTCCACCAGAAGATAAAAACGGGTAAAGCCCACCGCCAGAAGACCACACACGGCACCCAGCAATAAATAATAAGGTATTTGACCGAAGGTAAATGCCAACGCCGGCCCGGTGGTGGGCATCTGAAATATTCCCCGCGCGGCACCGCCGCCGGAAAGCCCCACATACATCGTCGAGGCCATGACCGAAGAAATAACAATCGGCGTAAGCGTCCGCACTGAAAAATCGCGCAGCAGCACTTCCATGGCAAACAGCACGCCCGCAATAGGAGCGCCGAACACCGCACTGATTCCCGCCGCCGCGCCGCAGCCCAGCAGTATCGGCATATTGCGACGTGAGAACCCCAGTGTATTGCCGCACAATGCGCCAATGGAAGCACCGATCACCGCAATGGGTGCTTCCGGCCCCGCCGATCCGCCGGTGCCAATGGTCAAACTGCTGGCCACCAATGTTTCTATCCCCAGGGAAGCCTTGAGTTTGCCCGATTCGCGCGACAGAGAATGTAACAGCCCGGCTAAGCCGTGCAATTCGGATTTCTGGCGGCCCCACAGTCGCCGCCACAGTACCAGCGCCAGGCCGCCACCTGCGGGAATCAGCGGTAGAAATACATAGCAGGGCCACCAGGTGGTGGCATGAGTTGATTTCACCGCCGGCAGATAATAATAATTTTCGATGAGCTTAACAGTCTGCTCAAAAAGCCACGTCGCCCCGCCCGCCAGCAGGCCGACGATAAACGATAGACCGATCAGCAATGTCTGCTCACGAATTCCCCAACGGGCTAACTGCTGCTGACCGCGGAGTTGCCACGCCAAGATCCATTGTTTCATCTGCTTGATCGGGGGTGTCAAACGCATCAGCAATCGGCCTCATCCATAACGCATTACTTACCATAAAACCCTTTAAGCGACAACGCTTTCCCGGCAATCACCACTGGTTCCCGGAATATGCGATTTGGTCGTTGTGGTTTTAATGAAACGGCATGATGGCGTGACACGGCGGCAACATTTTTAGGCAAGTTACCGGTCTGCTGGCCTAAAAGCTCCGCGCATGGTTACAATTTACTCCATGATGCTGAAAAAAAATAAGTGTGTCAGACGGTTTGGGCTTGGCGGGGGATTGCTATGTACCATGCTTCTTTCGCTGGGCGGGTGCGTGGAGCGTTCGGTTACACTGGTGAGTGATCCGCCGGGAAGTTTGGTCTATTTAAATCAAGTTGAGCAGGGCACCACGCCCTGTACCGTGCCGTTTAAATGGTACGGAGATTACAGCGTGCGGCTGCGCAAAAAAGTAAACATTGGCACGCCTTTGAAGCCCAAAAACGTTTATTACTATCTGCACACGCATAAAACCATGCCGCGGCCCTGGTACCAATGGTATGGCGTAGACCTGTTCGCCAGTATTCTGCCCATCGAATTTAAGGATCATCAGATCTGGGCATTTATTGTGCCCAAAGTACCGACGTTAACAACCGCGGAATTAATTAAGAAAGCCAACGAACTTAAAGCGAAACTTCCGCCGCCAAAACCGGCAAGCCCATAATTTTCCATCGGCCAAATGGAGTAACACGATGAGACGCTATTTATTTATTGTTGCGGCAATATGTGCGGCGGCCGGTTACATCAGTGTTGCAAGTCCTCCGGTGCGTGCGGTAGCTCCCGCGGCCTTCCCGGCACCTCTGGCGGGCCGAATTCCCGCAGATGCGCAGGTTTATTTTGGATGGGCGGGGCCGGTGACCAACTGGCCTGGCTACAAAAACTCGAATCTTCATGTGGTAGTCTCACATACGCATATTGCGGATTTCATTCAGGGAAACCTGCCGATGTTGCTGCATCGCTTCAATCAACTGCCTGCCGCACGCGATACCCAGTTGCACCTTTCGGAGTTCAAAAAAGCATTCGCGATCGGATCATTGTTAATGACGCATCCCTTTGCCGTTTATTTTCGGCCTATCAATACAGGTATTCGCAACGTGGCCCCGGTGCCGCAGGTGGTGTTGATTATGAATGCCGGGAAATATCCGGCGGCCGTGCTGGCAATATTCAAAAAGCTGCCCCGGGAGCTTTATCCCACCGGCCCGCGCATTAGCGTCGGGGCTGTTGGTTCCATGGTGTACGCCGGCATTCACCTCACACCGGGCGTGCGAAATGCGTTGGCCCACCGTGGCAAAACACTGGCAAGGGCGGCAGGATTTTGCCGCACCATGCGATTTATGCCCGCGCACCCCGTATCCGCGGAATTTGCTGATTTATCGCGTCTGCGCACCTATGCCAACACCCTTTTAGATCAAGCCCTGCAACATGCCGCGCCGCGTCGCTCGCCTGTGGGTAAACAACAGCGCATCATTATTAATAGTGCCAAGATTATTCTTAACGGCCAATCCTTTCATAACGCTGTCGCCTATGCATCGGCGGATGGCTTTGTCGGCAAACAGTGGCTAAACGCATCCTTTGTAGCCATGCGCCATGCGTCCGTAAACCCTGCAGATGGTGCCGCGGATATGCTGGCTCTGGCACCTGAAAATTCACCCGCCGTTACCGTTTCACATTTGAATGCGGGAGCATTTGTCCGCACATTCAAAACCTACTTGGAAGTCGCCGGCCCGACGATGCGCCGCAAAGTGCGACAAGTCATAGCGATGGTTAACGGCATTACGGGTGTGGATGTCGAAAAGGATTTGATCAACGCATTGGGGCCGTATTGGTTGACGTACCAAAGCCCCGCCATGCCCATGAACAGCGCATTTGGGCAGGTGCTGATCAATAAGCTTACGCACCCCGAGCGTCTTTCCCGAGCATTGCAGACCTTAACGCCCATGGCCCTGCTGGCGGTCAATGCCGCGCTGCGGGAGCGTGGATACACCGGCCCGCCGGCCCAATTAAGAATTCTCCATTCACATGGCGCGACAATTTATTACATCAAAACCGCCGCCGTTATGCCCGCTTGGGCGATTGCCCACGGATATTTTTATTTTTCCGCTTTCCCCCGGCCCATTGAAATCGCGCTGGCCCGTAAGGCCAACGCACCGTCAATTCTTGATAACAAAAAGTTCATAGCTCTGCAAAAACAGCTCGGATGTGCGGGCAATTACACCAACGCCTCGTTTGTTGATCAGCCGCGACTGTTGCCGGATGCCTACGCGACACTCACGACCGAGGCGGCAACCTATTCATTGCTGCTGGGGCTGCAATTTGATCCGCCGATTAGTTCTTTAATTCCCCATCTGTCCGATTTACAAAAAGCTACCACGACATCGGGTTCGGTCACATGGACCGATCAGACAGGTTGGCACAGCCGCAGCATTTCGGGTTACCCCGGCAGCAGTGTGCTGGTGCCGTAAGGCGTTATTTACGTTTTTTGCCCTGTTTATTTCGCCGTTTTGGGGCCGACATATGGGCGAGGTACTCCTTGAGGTTACCGATCATAATAACTTGCTGGAGAACACTCAGTTCGGGATGATCCGGTGCCACCTTTTTAAATACATTTAAGGTGCTTTGGGCTACATCCAGCTCGCCGCGAGCGATGTGATACCGCACAATCATATCATAAAAGGCGACAAATTCTGAGATATGGAATACCTTGCGATTCGGATACATCAGTGATAATTCAAAACGGTTCTTGAGTATTTCCCGGGCCTTTTCCAATTCGTCATGGTTTAGATGAATCCGGATCATCGCTGTTATCTAAAAGAGATAATCCGGGTGGCGGCGGTAGAGGTCTTGGACGGTCCGGCGAGTATCGTCCTCTCTTCCGAGACGACTGTAAAGTGCCGCCAGATAATTTCCGATTTTCGCATCGTCCGGGAATTTATTGTGCAGCGCTTCAAGCTTGGGTAACAATTCCGGCCATTGCTCGGGATCGAACTGGTTCGGGTGGAGTTCCTCATAGCTTGCGACCAATTCGGGTGTCTCCGGAGGGTTCCCCTCCGTCAGAGGTTCGGCGGTTATCTCA
>DAHVEJ010000104.1 GCA_027313145.1 Phycisphaerales bacterium
AAGCGAGCCAAGGTCGTAGTGGTTGATATCACGGGCGTACCGGTGATTGACTCGAAAGTCGCCAACCATCTCGTGCAAACCGTTGAAGCATCGCGGCTGATGGGAGCCAGCGTCATTATTACCGGCATGTCTTCAGAAATCGCGCAAACCCTGGTTACACTGGGCGTGGATCTCAGCAAGGTCAATACGGTCGGCGATCTACAGGGCGGGATTGAAGAAGCCGAGCGACTCTTGGGATACGAATTCCTCCGCGATGCCCAGTGCGCGGGTCTCGAAGGTCACACCGGAGAAAAATATGCAAGTACCCATTCTTAAGCAGGGCAATTATCTGATCGCAAGCGTGCAGTCCGCGCTCTCGGATGATGATCTGCGACTCCTACGCGCCGATCTTTCCGACCGCGTGGGACGCTTTCGTTCAACAGGGGTTATTATCGACGTTACCGCTCTGGATGTTATCGACTCTTTCGCGACCAGAACATTGCAGTCCGTTGCGCAGATGCTGAAATTGCGCGGAGCTTATACGGTAATCGTCGGCATTCGGCCCGATGTGGCATTTGTGATGGTTCAACTGGGTTTGACGCTGGCCGATGTCGGTGCCGCTCTGGACTTGGAAGAAGCTCTGGCAAACCTCAACCTCCGACGCCGCAATCTGCACGAACATCGCGTTATGCACATCGGCGAAGCAGGCGGAGGAAGCCGCGCGGCGGGGGCACCAAGCCCTCCCCCACTCTCCCGCGCCCACCGGCGGCGCGACAAAGATGAACAACCCCGCTCTGGCCACGCTTCTCCAAGGAGCGTGGAACATGGCCGATGAATCGCGGATTAACATCAGCAACGCAGGCGAAATAGTAACCGCGCGTCAACAGGGACGAATGCTGGCGGTGCAACTGGGCTTTGACGGTTCCGAACTGACGGTCATTGCGACAGCCATCTCGGAAATCGCCAGAAACATTCTGGAGCACGCTAAGGATGGCGAAGTAGTCATCAGTCAATGCTATCATCGAAGAAAGTGCGGAATTTGTGTCGTTGCTCGCGATTTCGGCCCTGGCATAACCGATATCGACCAGGCCATGCAATATGGCTATTCCACCCACAAGGGACTGGGCATTGGCCTGCCAGGCACAAAATTACTGATGGATGAATTTCATATTGTATCGGTTGTGGGTGAAGGTACGACGGTGACCATGAAAAAATGGAGGCACTGACATGACACAGTTTCTCCAAGCGGAGCATTGGCCCCTTGAGTTCGCCCTTGCGGGTGATCCAATGGAGGGGGAAAAAGTATCCGGGGATTTATCTATGGTGCGACCATCTGCCAATGGCGGCGTGGTAGTTGCCCTGGTCGATGGCATAGGGCACGGCCCGGCGGCGGCCCAGGCCGCAAAAGTAGCGGTAGCCACCCTCGCACACCAGGTCAACGCACCGGTCGAATGGATGCTTGAATGTTGCCATAAGGAGTTAAAGAATACCCGTGGTGCCGTCCTGACTGTTGCCGCAATAGATAGTTCAAGCGGCACGATGACTTGGCTGGGCGTGGGAAATGTAGAGGCTCGGCTCCTTCGCGCTGACACACTGCGGCCCAGCGCACAACTGGTGCTGACTGCCGGCATTGTGGGCTATGATCTTCCGGTGCTGCGCCCGTGGAGCACATCCATTTTCCTGGGAGATGTCCTGATTTTTACCACGGACGGAATTGACCGCCAATACGATACCGCCGGCTGTGCGAACAAATCTCCTGCGTATATTGCCAATCATATTCTCAGCCGCTATAACAAACTAACAGATGACGCGATGGTACTGGCGGCGCGCTACAGTGGGATAAAATGATGAACGCTCTGACGCGAAAGTTGACCCTGCGCTATTGCACGCTATTGCGCCGCTATATTGCAAAAACCCAGGAAGAGGTTCTGGCACAGGCCAATGGGCTGGGCCGTGCGGCGATGGCCGGAGGTCTGGGCGTGTTGGAAATGACCCGAATTCATCAGACATCCATGGTGCAATTGCTGCGCGAGGCGGAATTTGCGGAATCTCAGGCCGCGGTTATGCGTACCAGCGAGACGTTTCTCCTGGAGGCACTTTCCCCCTTTGAAATGACCTACCGCGGCTTTCAGGAAACGAATATCCGCCTGCAACACCTCATTAAGGATACGGAGAATGCCAATTGCTCCTTGCAGCGCGAAGTAAACAAGAGGAAACAGACCGAGAAAATACTTCGCGCCCGGGAACACCGCATGCGTGAGTTACTGGCGGAATCCCAAAAACTGCAGGAAAATCTGCGCCAATATTCCAGGCAAATTCTCTGCATTCAGGAAACCGAGCGGCGACGTATAAGCCGTGAATTGCACGATGATGTGGGACAGACCCTCACGGCCGCCAGCATAGTATTTGAAAACCTCGTGTTTTCCCATCCCAGTACGCTGGAGGCGTCACTGAAGGACGCCCGCGCCCTGCTGCAGGATGCGACGGTAAAAGTTCATGATTTTGCCCGTGATTTGCGGCCTACGCTCCTCGATGAGCTGGGACTGCTTCCGGCCCTGCGGTCTTACCTGGACCGGTTCGCAGCCCGCACGGGCCTGCACATAACCTTCCGCGCCGCGCAACACGCCGAGGCCCTGGGTGAAGATGAAAAAATCACACTGTTTCGGGTCGCACAGGAAAGTCTCACCAATGTTGCCAAACACGCCCACGCCCACACGGTTAGGGTAACGATAAGCCGCACCGGTCCGAGAATCCGCATGGACGTCCACGATGACGGCCGATCCTTTCATCCCCAAAACTTTGATCAAGCAGCAAAAAGGCATCGGCTGGGCTTACTGGGAATGCAGGAACGCGTTCGGCTGGTCAACGGGAGTTTTACCCTCCTGGCCCGACCGGGCAAAGGGACGCAAATCAGTGTGGCGCTGCCCTGCAGAGTTCCTGCGGTGCGACGAGGCAGCGCCAAGGCCGATGGCGGTGCGCCGAACTAAGGACAATGACATGATGGACAATATAATTAAAATCCGGGTTTTACTGGCGGATGACCATACGATTGTCCGACAAGGCCTGCGCCGTCTTCTTGAATCCCAGCCTGACATGTTGGTAGTCGGCGAGGCGGACAATGGACGAGACGTCTTAAAATCTGCCGCCCGCCTGAGACCCGATGTCGTTGTTATGGACATGGCCATGCCGGGCCTGAATGGAATAGAAGCGACCCGACAGCTCACGCGTGAGGTCCCCAGCATCCGAGTTCTGGCCTTGTCGGCTTACAGCGATGAAGAATACGTTCTTGCCGCGTGTCAGGCCGGCGCAGCCGGATATCTTGTAAAACATTCCGCCGCCACCGAACTTATTTCAGCCATTCGAGAGGCCATGAAAGGCAATGCCTATTTCAGCCCGGGAATTGCCAAATATTTCACGCGTCATGCGGCCACTGGCTTGCGCAGCACGCAAAGTGGACTGGCACGCGGCAAAAGCCTGACCCCACGGGAAAGAGAAGTTTTGCAACTGATCGCCGAGGGACGGGCCAATAAACAAATTGCCGCCGCGATGGCCATCAGTGTTAAAACCGTAGAAAAACATCGCCAGTCCGTTATGGACAAGCTTGATATTCATGATATTGCGGGGCTTACCCGGTATGCTCTGGGGAGAAAAATAATCGAAAATGAGCATGATTCCGTTTCCCCGTGACACCGGCTCACCCTTATCAGCGCAACGCCATACGGGGTTAAATCCCCAGCAATCTGGGGCCATTACCTACTACAAATCACCCCCTATTCCCTGATAGTATTGTTTCATCAGGATGAATGCTTTTTTGAAGAGCGTTCACAAACCCCGCCGTTGCTGCCAGGCCGCTGCCTGACGTTACGGCGGGGCCGAGCAAGCGAGTTTGCTTGCCGAAAAGCATGGCCGTTTAGGTGAAAAACACAGGAGTTAAAGATATGGGCGCATTTGCTGTTGTATCCGATGCGAACTTTGAGGAAGCCCTTTTACCGGAAAGTCCTTACCGGTTGCCGCGTACGGGAGTCGGGGATGTGGCCAGCCGGGCACCATCGATGGCGGCAGTCTTGGACTTGCTTCGCCGGGCAGCCATGGTGAACACGACGGTGTTGATCGGGGGTGAATCCGGAACTGGAAAAGACGTAGTCGCCCGCACTATTCACGATTACAGCCCACGGAATAGCGGCCCGTTCGTGGCGATGAACTGCGCGGCAATACCTGATACGCTGGCCGAAGCAGAACTCTTTGGACACGAAAAAGGTGCCTTTACGGGGGCCACGGCCGCGCGCATCGGGCGATTTCAGGCTGCGGAAGGCGGCACCCTGTTCATTGATGAAATTGGTGATTTGCCTCTGGCCCTGCAGGGCAAATTCCTTCGCGTGCTGGAGACACGCATGGTAACGCCCCTGGGTGGGCACCGGGATATTCCCTTTGACGTTCGCATTATCGCGGCCACCAACAAGGATCTAGAGGCCATGGTGGCCAAGCAGTTGTTTCGCGAGGATTTATTCTATCGGCTCAATGTCATCGGCATCAAGTTGCCTCCCTTGCGCGAACGCCTTGAAGACATTGAGCCGCTGGCTCTTCATTTCCTCCAGCGGGTTAACGCCCGCAACGCAACGCATGTCACGCGCATTGATCCCGCAGCCTGGGAACGCCTGCGGAGCTATCACTGGCCCGGAAATATCAGAGAACTGCTTAATGTTATTGAGCGGGGAGTCGTTTTTTGCAGGGCAACTGTTTTGGAAGCCGATGATATCGCGCTACCCGTGAATCCAAGGGAGAAACAGGGGCCTATGGCCAATCCCAACGTTTCTCGAACGGCTTCCAACCCGACGAATGACCGCTTTCCAACGTTGAAAAATCTGGAAGAATCGGCCATCGCCTCCGCCCTGGTTCAATTCCCTAATAATCGTACAAGGGCGGCCAGAGCGCTGGGAATCAGTGTTCGGACGCTTCAGCGAAAGCTCGCCGCAAAAAAACCCACCTTTCATACGCCCACAAACCGGTGTTCCGAGTATTTGGCGATTAGAGGATAAAAAGGGAGCGAACAATTTTCCGGCGGTAGCCAGGGGCTGTCGGCCGTTGACCTTGTCCGTGTGCTGGGTTAACTTGAACTCTCGTTAAAAAGAGCGTTCACAAAGGGACCGCCGTGGCAGATAAAGCCCATAGCTTGGCCGAAGTAATTGCGCCTGAAGCAAGTTCGTTTCGGCGGAATGCAGTTGCGTTAATCATGATGCATTGGATGATGGCGTTTGGCTCTTTCGCATTTGTTTCCATGTGTAGCGCAAGTTACCGTGGATGGGGCCTTGCCATTATCCCCGACCTTGTCGGGCTGGCGATTCTGGACCGCCGCCGCAATGGTAACAAAAATCGGCCCGACGACGGGCGATATGTAATCTGGATGGCCACTAATTTGGCCGTATATGCTCTGATAGCCTTTGCTTTGTCGTTCCGGGGTTTTTAGTCTGTTTTCGTGTTCAAGGGGCCCCGGCCATGACCGAGCCGATAGTGCAAGACCAAGCGGGGAAAGATTTCAATCCATGGGGAAAGCTCGTCCGCGCTACATTGGCAGTATTTCCCGTATTGCTGCTTTCCTTAAACTCCGTAATTTATTACGCGATGCATCAGCAACACGTGTGGCTTGACGGCGACGATTCCTGGCGTACTGACACCTTTGAGTTAGCCCACCGATGGATGGTGCCGATCGCCTCTGCTGTGTACGTAACCGGAACCGTTACTGTCATCGCAGTGGCAAATACAGTATGCCTAATATTTTTTATTATCCAGGGAAAAAACTACCGCGCATGGCTGCCGGGCTTTATCACCGCCATTGTTTCCACAATTCTATGTATTATGCTTTTTTCGTAACAAATCTTTTAGAGCCACCAAGCCACCTCTTACGTCGTTTGCGTTGCCCTCCCTCGCCCGGTCGCAAATTCTCCCGGCAATCGACGCCGGGGCGCTTGCCATCGGGGTGTTGCGGTGCATAGGATACTCTTTGTGGTGCAATAAGGAGTTTGAAATGCACATGCGATCTTTAGGAAAAAATGGGCCGCACGTTTCAGCCATCGGCCTGGGATGTATGGGAATGAGCGAATTTTACGGCCCCGCCGATGATGCCCAATCCGTTGCGGTCATTCATGAATATCTGGCCGCCGGTGGCAACTTTCTGGATACCGCGGATATGTATGGTGTAGGACATAATGAAACACTCGTCGGCAAGGCGATAAAAGACCGCAGAGATAAAGTGTTTCTTGCCACCAAGTTTGGAAATGTGCGCGGGCCTAAAGGGGAATTTCTCGCCGTGTGCGGCACGCCGGAATATGTGAAGAAGGCCTGTGATGCCAGCCTGCTTCGCCTGGGCGTGAATCATATTGATTTGTACTACCAGCACCGCGTGGATACCACCACCGCGATCGAAGATACGGTAGGTGCCATGGCCGAATTGGTCCAGGCGGGTAAGGTAAAATATCTGGGTTTATCCGAAGCGGGCGGCGAAACCATTCGCCGGGCCGCGAAGGTTCATAAAATATCCGCCCTGCAGAGCGAATATTCTCTTTGGACCCGCGACCCTGAAGATGGTGTATTGCAGGTTTGCCGGGATTTGGGAATCGCCTTCGTGGCGTATAGTCCGTTGGGACGCGGATTCTTAACCGGTCAGATAAAAAAGCCCGAAGATTTGGCCGCCAATGACAATCGCCGAAACCATCCCCGGTTTCAACCTGAAAACTTTCAAAAAAATCTGGAACTTGTCAAAAAAGTGCAGGAACTCGCCCAGGAAAAACAGTGTACTCCCAGCCAACTGGCTTTAGCCTGGGTGCTTTCCCGCGGCAGCGATGTCATCCCCATCCCCGGCACACGCCGCAGCAAATATCTCCATGAAAATCTCGCCGCCCAGGACGTCATTCTCACCGCCGCCGATGTCAGCCGCCTCAACGCCGCCGCCCCCAAAGGCGGTACCGCCGGCCTGCGCTACCCCGCCCCCATGATGGAACGCCTGGGCAAGTAACGGTTCGTCAGCGAACCCGCGACGGCGGCCCAGCCGCACCGGCACATTCAATGTGCCGGCTAACATGCGCGGAAATCAATCAGGAATACCGATGCGATTCGATATGCGTACATGTTAGCCGATGGATTTATGCACCGGTGGCGGCGGGACACGGGTAAATTTGGTACGCAATTGGATAAGACACGCCCAACTGGTAAACTTCCCCTTCATATGGCAACGCGAATTAATACATCAAATTCCGCCAAGGAGCGCATTATCGCGTGGCATCTGGTGATGTGCATGTACGGATTCTGGCTGCCCAATGACCCGCGAGGGTCGTGGTCACGTCATGTCGGCTCAAAAGCTTTGTACGACATCGGCGGACCGGCCACCGGCGGAAAACACACCCGTTCTGTGGCCACGGTGCGGCACGATCACGTATTGCGCGTGGCGGTGAAGGCGGCGTTGAAGTTTCCGCCAGTGACCTTGTCCGGGATCCAGGCGCGGGCGGTAGGCCGCGGATTTGCGCAGGCTTGCCATGAAGCCCACTACCAAATTTACGCCTGCGCGATCATGCCGGATCATGTTCACCTTGTGCTGCGTTGTCCATCCAGAACACTGGGCATAACCATTGGTCATTTCAAGGCCCAGGCGGCCCGCCGCCTCCACGACGAAGGAATCTCGCCATGTCCAACAGCGCGGAGCGGGAAGGATCAGGCATCCGTATGGGGTGAAGGCAAATGGTGCGGGTATTTGAATCAATTTGAATTGCCCCGGGCAATCGCCTACGTCCAGAGTAATCCAGTCAAAGCCGGTTTGCCGCCGCAGACCTGGAGCTTCGTCACCGCGCCCACGACGGCTAACATACGATAAAATCAATCAGGAATACCAATGCAGTTCGATACGCGTAAATGTTAGCCGGTGGATTTATCCACCGGTGTTGGCGGAAATCAGGTGATGGACAATCAGCGCGTCACGTTCTCCACCCGCGTGAAATCACGTTAGCCGGTGGATTCATCCACCGGTGCGTTGCGAACGGTAACGGCGTCAGATTTTCCGGAACTCCGCCAGCGCGGCATCTTTGGCCTCCTGCGGCACGAGGGGAAAAGTGGAGAGCATATGGGCGAATTCTTGTTCGGTCAGGCCATATATAATCCGCCCGACCATTGATTATACCCGGTCACGAAGGCAAGGGCGGCGGAGGTACCGTCCCGCCTGACTGTGCCGTGTTTCCGATGCAGGCAAGATGCCTGCGGTACAATTCATTGCACCCCCTAATTTGTCCTATTGCAGGCCGATCGAAGTATGGATGGGCGATTGAGGCTGACCGCGTAGTTGCACGAGACATTGGCTTTACACATCAAGGAACTTATTTACATCGATTTGTGCTTCTCGAAGGATAGCCCGTAATGTTCCCTCCGCCATGTCCCGGGCGTGGTGCGGAAGCGTGCCGCCATATCTCGTGGCTTCCCGCCCCGGCCCGATCAAAGCTCCATCCGAGCAATCTCAATTTTGCGGCAACATCACGATATTTAAATCCGGATAGTCGTCCCATTAACGCAGTCCAACCGGCACCAGCAGATCACGCGAAGCGGCAGTATGTGGAAGCAGTGCCTCCGGCAGCGGATCGCCATGTTCCATGCATGACTCGGCAATTTTTCGGGCCAATGATTGCGCGATGTCCGCCGCTTCAGTAACCGAGCGGCCCTCCGCCACCACTCCCGGCACGTCAGGACTGGTGGCCACGAATCCGCCCTCCTCCAGTGGTTCAATATGCAGCCGAATAATTACTTCATCCATCCGAATCAACTCCTTCGAGATACACCATCGCCCATAAGTATAGCAATGTTGTGTCAAGTATGAAAAAACGGCGACGGTGCATAGGCCGCAAGAGCGCGGTGGGCGGCAATGTTGCGGGTCATGTTAGCCGGTGAGTTCAACCGACCGGTGATAGCGCTCGGCGGATGCGGAATCAGATGTTTCTGAATTCCCCGATCGCGGCATCCTTCATCTCCTGCGGGACCAACGGAAACGTGGTTAATATGTGGGTGAATTCTTGTTCGGTCAGGCCGTAAAGGTGGGCGATCAGGGCGTCGCCTTCGGCGGACAACCGAAGCGGCAGTTCTGGCACTCGCTCGTTGCGATCAGCAAGGCGCTGGGGATTGGCTTGTAGCGCAGTCGCTCGGAAATTGTCATTCAACTCCATCTTCTTCCCGGCACTCCGCGCCCATCCGGTACTTGATATCATAATTGATAATGAAATCCAATTCCCCCGGCGTGAAGCCGTAGTGCTTCGCCAGTTCACGGTCGATCTCGTCGATGATGGGCTTTGCACCCGCGGCATTCATTTCATCGTATTCAATCGTATGGCCTTGCTTCGTCTTGATCGTCTTCCGCGAGGCAAGTTGACCGAGGCGTTCTGCCAGCCGGTCCGCGAGCGGGGCCCAAAAGCGTGTTGCCATGCCCTCACGGATACGGAACTCGCGGAACAGCGAATCGTTGATATGTTCACAATCGGAAAACGCGCTGTAATACCAATAAAAGGTGGAGGAGTTCAGGATGCACGCGGCGAGGCTGGCCGACTCGCGCGTTCTGAAATTGGCAGACCTTCCGTGTGCTGGTTCCATTTCTTTGCCGTTCCGTGCGAAAAATGGTGCCCGATCAAGGGCTTTGGCCCAATAGCGGCATGCTTCCTGGTAGAACACAATTCCATCGCCGGTGTTACCCGCAAGGTCGCCGATCGTTGCCATTCTGGCCTGTATCTTCTGAAATATACCCAACTCAATCTCATTACTGAATTTAGCAATACGATGCCCGCTCAGCCTTACCGAGTGACGGGTTAATCGTAGCAATTCTGCTGCCGTCGAGCGCTCCTCACTGTAAAATCTATTTATCCGTGACGTATGGAATGCTCCGTCGCGCGGCAGGGACATGACGATTACTACCGGCATTTCAACACCGTCGAAAATTGACTCTGGGCGTCGCGGAAAAGGGACAGCGATTACTTGACCTCGCGACAGGAGAATATCCTGCAAGGCGTCGGCTCGCTCCGACGAGATTGCAGTTAATTGGATTATCAATCCTATCGGTGAAATCGGCGCTCCTAAACGAATACTGCGCTCGTACACCATCGCGTAGAGATTTTTCCCCACCAGCGTTTTGTAATGCCCGTCTAATACCCGATAGCCAATCTTTGCCTCCGAGTAGACCACATACGGCGGATTACCAATAATTACATCGAATCCGCCGTGGCTCATTACGCCGTAGAATTCGGTAAGCCAATGGAATGGCTGGTGGCTGGATTTCCATTTTTCAAATTGTGCCTGCTTTTTTTCCACGTCAATGCCGTATTCACCGGCCAGATAACGGTCCAGGCGGTCCGCCAGTTTTGCCAGTGCCTGCCGCATGGCGGTTTTCGTTTTGGCTATGATTTCCGAGCTGGCGGCGGTCTGTGTCTGCATTTCCTTGAACTGCGTGAAAATGCGGGCGGCACCGATGGCGCTGCGTTCAATATCGGCCAGTTCACCGGCGGAGAATAGCAATTTGCCTTCCTGGCCTTTTTTCAGACTTTCCAGCGTCGCGTATCCTACCAGCGTATTGCCGGAGCGGATGTTGAAATCAATATCCGGTAACGGTTCAATTTGTTCAAATGTTTGGGCCTGCGCGGCAAGTTTCAAAAATAGCCGCAACTTACAAATTTCCACCGCTTCGGGCATGATGTCCACGCCGAAGAGATTGTTGATAATGATGCTTTTGAGCACAAAATAGGCTTCGCTGGGATGTTTGGCCATTTGCGCCAGCACCGCGCGAAAATCCGTGAATTTTTCCGGCTCTTTGGGCGGCGCAGGTTCGGATACAAAGCCTTCCATCCGGCCCAGGCAATCACTGTACAGCGTTTCCAGAATGCGCAGGGCGGCAAATAAAAACGCACCGGAGCCACAGGTGGGATCCAAAACGGTTATCTCCCGAATCGCAGTCCAGAAGGCCCTTAACAGTTCCGGACCTTCGGATTTGGAGATGGCATCGCGGGCAAACTGCCAGATATCCAGATTCAGCGTAATGAGGTCATTGATTTCGTGGATTTCACCCGCCTTAAGTTTCTCCCGGATTTCCAGGCAGCGCGCACGCCGAGCCACATATTCGCGCCAAGTTTCCGTCGGCAGACGGATAGGATCATCTTTTTCTGATTGTGAAAGGTTGTAGCGCTTATCAAACATTCGCGCGTTGGGATCCTTCATCCCTGTTTGCACATAATCAGGCAGATCCAGTTCGGGGACAACCGTGCCGTCAGTATGGATCACGCCCTTGCGCACAGCGGGGTAAATGTATCGGTCCGGATCATCCTGCAAGAGCCGCCACAAAAAACTCCCCGGCTTAAATGCTATCGGGCATTGCTCCCTGGCGGCGTCAAACAGGAACGGGATCAGGGTATTTTTGCTGATATATTCGGTGATGTCCTCCTTGGTGTAATAGGCACCCATCTGTTTCTGGTTGATGTATTTTTCAAAGATGTAGCCCACGACATCAGGGTTGATTTCATTTTCCGCCCGGCGCGGCCTTTCATCAAGGTGCCAGCGGTAGCGGTCAAAGAAATCAAAAAGTTTCTGGAACGCTTCATCGGGGATGCCAATATCGGGATATTTCTGTTCGAGGTGGTGGACTTCAAAGAATCCGCCATTGAGGTAGGGGACGTTGCCGAGCAATTTTTCCAATTCCGGATCGCGCTGGGCGGGTGCCTTGCCCAGGCCGTCATGAAATAACCGCAGGAGGAAATAACGGTAGAAGCTGTGGAATTTACCTTTACCACGTTGTTGTTGCAGCCGATTCAGGCGATCGCGCAGGTAATCGACATTATTATCCAGGAAACCTTTTTTCTGGATGAAATAAACAAACATCAACCGGTTGAGCATCAGGGAACTGTACCATTGCAGGTCGGCGGGTTCGCTGATGCCCTTGATGAATGTCAGCAGGGCGGAGTGTTCAGCGGTAAATTGCGTGTAAAAGCGTTTGGTGACTGTTTCCACATCCAACGCGGCTCTGGCCCGGCCGGTGACGGTGGCGATCGTGATGGAATCCTCTTCGGCCAATGAAAAGCTAAGGGCCATAAGTTTTTGCAGCAGCGCCTCGCCGGATTGTCCGGGGGCGATGGTAAATGAGCGGCTGGCCGCAGGCCGGCCCGGTTCACGCCGGGTCCATTGCCAGATTTGTTCATCGCCCTGGGTAAAGATTATGAGATGTTCATAGGCGGTGGCGGTAATTTTGTTGTCAATTTTTATTCGCACGGGGCGAGCTGGAATCTGCGGGCAGTGCAAAATGCGGAACCCACGTTTCTGGGCGATGGCGGAAAGGGTGAATGTTTCGCCGGCAATTTCGACGGCAAGTTCACCGGAATCGTTATCCCAGCCGAGGTATTCGCGGAACATGGTGCGAAAATCGCGGCGGCGCAGGCAATCCCGCACGGCGGGTTGGTCAAATTGTTGGGGCGTTGCGGACATGGGGGTGAATTATGCGGCATGATGGGCGGTTTGGGTAGCGGTGGGTGGTGCGGTGCGAATGTTGCTGGGGGTATGTGCGGCAAAACTCGCGGGCACAATGCCCGCGGCTAGATTGGGGTTCGCGGGTAAATTGTTGCGTGTCATTTAGCGGGCGGCATGGGGCCGCCACGTATCTGCTGCGGAGGCGGGGTGTCACTGGGGGAAGGATTTTCACCGGGCCAGGGTGTCACACAGCTCCAGCGCTGGGGTGGCAGTCCGTCGCGGCGTGGATTGTCACGGATATATTGCGTGACGCGTTGCACATCATGGGCACGCAGATAAACACACCAACCGCCGCGCGCCCAGACGGGAGCGCCTTCCCGCCGGCCATGCTGGGCGGGATGGAGATTTTGGCGGTATAGCTCCATGGTGGCGAACCGTTTGAAATCGCCAATGACGGTGCGGATATCCGTGGTGGTGCGACCAATAAAAAGGTGAACGTGCTGCGGCATTATGGCGCAGGCGTGAACACGATAATGTTTGACCGTACAAACGGTGGCAAAGGCCGTGCCGACGGCGCGGGCCTGGATTCCGGTGAATGCAACGGGTTTGTGCACGAGCGTGTGCCGGGCCATTTGTCTGCGTTGCAGATCGCCCGGCGTCAGGCGTGCGGCGGCGACAGAACGGCGGGTTTCCAGTTTGGTGGCGCAGCCGCCGGCGCAAAACAGATCCCACGACGCGACGAATTGCGACCATGATCCGCGCGGATCGTTAGGCAACCAGAAGCCGTAGGTGCTCAATATGCAGTGATAGCCGACGATCATGATCGCACCGGGGGAATTCGGGTGGGGGAACGCGCTGGCGCTATGCCCGCATAACGCGCGGGCACTATGCCCGCGGCTAAATTTCGGGTTGCGAAATGCGCGGGTGCGATGCGCGCGGGTAGGTGGTTGGTATTGTTATGCATTCCGTATCCCCATTGAGCAGATTATTCTGGGGGTCAGGTTGCCGGGGTCTTCGGTGATGTTGCAGAGCTGATTTTCGGATCGCAAATCGATGGCCAGTTTCGCCAGTGCTTCATCGTCAACGCGTTCCCGGATGCGCCGAGACAGCAAGTCCTGCGCGGAGGCTTTCAAGGGATAACGGTAGATCTCGTCGAGCACCTTATCTAAATCAGCCGGGCGAAAGAGGCTGTTGGCGGTGCGGGCGTGCAGGGCCTTGAGGCGATCATAGGTTTTGCGGCGCACGCTGCCGCGGCCACCGAGCTGGCCGCCGACGCGATTCTGGTCTTTGGCGGCGATTTCCAGCGCTTTGCCGACCAGTTCATTGTGTTGCGGCAAACGCGGTGCCGGGGGTGTATCAGGCGCGCATTGGGCGGCCTGGAGAATTTCCAGGGGGGATTCGGTGATAATGTTTTGCTGCCGATCCAGGAAGATCAGTGAGTTGTTGCCCTGTCCGGTTTGTACGAAGGTGATGACGCCTTCGGATGGTGCGATTGTTTGGTCGGATCGCGCGGGCACGATGCCCGCAGCTAAGTTTGGGGATTCCATAGGCGCGGGCGCTGTGCCTGCGGGTAAACGGGGGCGGGTGGAATAGACGACGTTGGGCAGGTCTTCGATGGTTTTGGCTAATTGTGGATTATTCTTCACCGCGTTTTGCCAGATCTGATAGGCATACGAGGAAATATCCACATCGGATTCCTCTTCCTCTTCCAGAACCCGGGAATTTTCGTTGTAAAGATTTTTGAACAGTTCCAGTTCGTTGACCGGATCGCCTTCGATGAGCATTTCATCGGCACCGATCACTTCACCCTCCTGCCTCTGGCGCTGGCGGATGCGCTGGTGCAAACGGATGATGCGCTCCACACCATCGGCGGGCAGAAAGCTGTAACATAAAATCTGATGTGATTTCTGACCGATGCGATCCACGCGGCCCACGCGCTGAATGATGCGAATCAGTGCCCAGGGTAAATCATAATTTACGATAATGGCGCAATCCTGAAGATTCTGGCCTTCGCTTAATACGTCCGTGCTTACCAGCACGCGCAATTCATCCGTTGGGGCAACTTGTTTTTGATTGCTTTCCGGGCTGAAGCGGTGAGCCAGAGGGGTGGGGTTATCGCTGTCGCCGGTAACCACGGCAAGGTTCCGAATATCGGCTTGTTTAAGCTGCCGATACAGATAATTGGCGGTATCGGCGAACTGGGTGAAGATCAGGATTTTTTCCCGGCCATGCGTTTTTTGTAATAAATGGATTAACTCCCGGATTTTACTATCCCGTCGCGGATTCCATTCCCCTATGGCAGCGCGAATCTTTTCCAGCGCGGCAATATCCTGTTGCAGGTGATCGGCTAACGGCGTATCAAAAAATGCCGCCGGAAGCCAACGGTAACGATTGTTCGCTTTGAACCGGCCATAGAGTTCAGCGATTTGGTCCGGGGAATCGCCGCCGGGAACGGCATTGTCGGCGGATTCGTCGGCAAGATCCAAAAGCGCATCGCCGTCATTAATGCCGGTTTCAAATATGGCGGCGTCACTGGAACCAATGGGAACATCCAGGCCGTTTTGCAATGCGTACACCACCACTTTATCTCGTAAAATGTGGCGATCCATGGTTAATTCAAACGCGGCACCGCTGCTTTCCAGCCGTTTGAATAACCCCGTGCGGCAAAAACCGATGAGGTGTTTTCCGGCGCGTGAAAGATCACGAACCAATTCCTCATGTTCCTTTTTTCGGTCTGGAAGGTACAGTCCTATTTTCACGTAATTGCCCAGGCCATAGCGCGGCAAATGCAACGCGTTAATGGCGTTGACGGTTTCGTCACTGAACATGCGGGCGTATTGATCCTGCGGGTCTTTTTCATTAATGGCGAATGTGACGCTTTTAGCGATCCGATCCGGAAAATAAGAGCGCTTCCCGCTGGTGAATTGCAGATAAGATCGGCCATTTTCCGGATCCACTTTTGCATAATTTTTTTTAATCCAGCCGCGGGTGCGACGGATCAGGAATTGATCCATGAGAATGCGCCAGTCTTCCGCCAAGTCGCTTTTTTCAAAGGCAACAATGGTATGCGGATCAGCCTGCGTCTGGGCGGATAACACTTCCAGGCCGCGGGTGCGGATAAAGTGTTCGGGCCGCACGGCAAGCTGGGTTTCCGGATCAAGAAACAGCCGCAACTGGCTGGATAAATCCAACAAGGTTTTGTTGTAGGGTGTGGCGGTAAGGAGAATCACCTGACTGGCGTTGCGTTCAATGTAATCACGGATAGCTTTGTATGCCGCGGTTTCACGGTTGCGCAGATTATGGCTTTCATCAATGAGTACGGTGCGGAAACGCGTCATGTCCCGCAGTTCCCGGTGCGCCACGCTAAGCGGCACAACTCTGCCGTTGAAGTCGAATCGCGTGCTGTAATCTTCCCACAT
>DAHVEJ010000105.1 GCA_027313145.1 Phycisphaerales bacterium
TCCGAAAACTTCACCGCCTCGGCATCACCCTCGCCTCCCTACGCCGCTGCGAGTCTGGATAAAATCGCGCTGTAGTAGTAGGGTATCATTACAATGTGTCAAACGATTTTTACGAGTTGTGGCTGGACCGGAATATGCTCTATTCCTGTGCCTACTTTCATACCCCGGATCAGGATATTGACACAGCGCAGCGGCAGAAGCTGGATCACATTTGTCGAAAGTTGCGACTGCGTCCTGGACAGCATTTGCTGGATATTGGCTGCGGATGGGGTGGTTTGGCGATCCACGCCGCGCGGCATTACGGCGTGGAGGTTACGGGCATTACGCTTTCTCAACCACAGGCGGATTGGGCTACCGCACGTATTTTGGAAGCCAAAATCTCAGGGCAGGTCCGGGTGCTGGTGTGTGATTATCGCGAGATAAAGCCGGTGCAGGCCGAACTTTTTGACGCGTTGGTAAGCGTGGGCATGTTTGAGCATATCGGCGTCGCAAATCTGCCGGTGTATTTTTCGCAGGCGATGCAACTTTTGAAGCCCGGCGGGATTTTTCTCAATCATGCCATCGCCCGCCGTACAAACGATTTGGCGGTGCATGGCCCAAGTTTTACAAATACCTACGTTTTTCCCGACGGTGAACTGACTCCCATCGGTGCAGCACTGGATGTGGCCGAGGAGTCCGGCTTTGAAGTGCGGGATGTGGAGAGTTTGCGGGAGCACTACACGCTGACGCTGCGGCACTGGGTGCGACGACTGGAGTTGCGCCACCGCGAAGCATTGCGTATTGTCGATGAGCCAACGTATCGTGTTTGGCGGTTATACATGGCTGGTGCTGCGCACAACTTTGAAAGCTGGGCCGTGAGCGTTTACCAGACTCTGCTGGCGAAGCCCGACAGCCTTGGGCGCACTGGATTACCGCTGACACGGGATGACTGGTACGCAATCCATGCAAAATATGACCGTCCCAGCGAACGGTTTGACTACTAAGATATCCGAGCGTACTATTCAAAAAGCGTAGGTGGTGGAGTCCGCCTTGAAACCGCTTCTGTTCCGGAAGCCAATGACTCCTGTGGCACAACTCGGTTGTGCTTCGGGTTGCTGGTTTTTGAACAGGGGTACCGATGCGGATTCTACTTATATCAGACATACATGCCAATCCGTGGGCACTAATGGCCATAGCCAAAGATGCGGGAAACG
Organism: Phycisphaerales bacterium; assembly: GCA_027313145.1. Classification (GTDB taxonomy): domain Bacteria; phylum Planctomycetota; class Phycisphaerae; order WQYP01; family WQYP01; genus JAMDCX01. The sequence continues at coordinate 1,194 of DAHVEJ010000105.1, forward strand.
TGGACCACGTTTTATGCGGCGGTGACTGCGTGACCTACGGCACGCGTCCGGCCGAAGTTATTGCCTGGCTGCGGGTACATAGTGCGATTACCGTGCGGGGAAATCATGATGATGCCGTGGCGTTTAATCATCATCCGCGAGCTGCTCCCGCCAAGGCCCACCTGGCGCTGACGCTACGTGACTGGACGCAATCAAAACTCGAACCGGCGCACATTCAATGGCTGGCGCGGCTGCCGCTGATCATTACCTGGGAAATTTCCGGGGCGCGGTTTGTGATGGTTCACGCCACGCCGCCCGACCCGCTCTATGATTATCGCCTGACGCCCGACGCACCGGACCACCTTTTTACTGCAGCTCTGGCCGGGTTCGCGGCGGATTTTGTGGTTCTGGGCCATACGCACCTGCCTTACGTGCGTAAGCACAACAGGATGACCGTGGTTAATCCCGGCTCTGTCGGCCAACCCTTGGACGGTGATCCGCGAGCCGCATACGCGATCTGGGAAGATGGTGAAATTACGCTGCATCGCGCGGCGTATGACCAGCGGGATTTAATTAACACACTAAACGAATTGGGATTAGATGATGATCTCTATAGCAGCCTGCGGAGATCATTTGAACTGGGAAAAATGATTTAACTTTTTTATACGGAAGTATTTATCATGACTGGAAAAATAGCACATGTTCGGGCAATCGAAATTCTGGACTCGCGGGGCAACCCCACGTTAAAGGTCTATGTTACGCTTTCTTCCGGGGTCACGGGAGCTGCGTGCGTGCCATCGGGTGCCTCTACCGGGGAGAACGAAGCGGTCGAATTACGTGATGGCGATGCCCATCGCCATGGCGGCAAAGGGGTTTTGATCGCGGCGGAAAATGTGAATGCCAACATATCTTCTAAAATTGCGGGCCTGGACGCACACGATCAGGCCACGCTAGACCAGACGCTGCGCGAACTCGATGGAACCGACAACTATAGCAAGCTCGGTGCCAATGCGATTCTGGGTGTTTCGATGGCGGTTGCACGGGCGGCGGCGATAGAATCAGGACAATCGCTCTACCACTATCTCGGTGGGCAAAACGCCCGTGTCCTGCCGGTGCCGATGATGAATGTGCTCAATGGCGGTAAACATGCGGCCAACAGCGTTGATTTTCAGGAATATATGATTGTTCCGCTCGGGGCACCGAACTTCGCCGAGGCGTTACGCTATGGTGCGGAAACCTATCATTCACTGGCGGGTATTCTGCGTAATCGGGGATATGGCACGGCGGTGGGTGACGAGGGCGGCTTCGCCCCGAATCTTATAAGCAACGAGGAGGCATGCGAGTTGCTAGTTGAGGCGATCACGCAAGCCGGGTACGAGCCGGGGACGGATGTGGCCATCGCCATTGATCCGGCGGCCAGTTCATTTTATGTCAAGGGGGAGTATGATTTGAACCGTTCTGGCCAGGGCCGGCGCACCGCCGAGGAAATGTGCCAGCTTTACGAGTTGTGGACGAAAAAATACCCGCTGGTTTCGATTGAGGACGGCCTGGCGGAAATGGACTGGAAAGGCTTTGCGGCGCACACCGCGTCGCTGGGAGCGAAAATCCAGATTGTCGGCGATGACATTTATGTTACCAACACTAAATTTATTCAGCGCGGTATTGACACCAAAGCCAGCAATGCGGTACTCATTAAGCTCAATCAGATTGGCACGGTATCGCAGACCATTGAAGCGATTGCGTTATGCCGTAAAGCGGGCTGGAATTTTGTTATATCCCACCGGTCAGGTGAAACGGAGGATGCGTTTATTGCGGACTTCGCCGTGGCCATGGGCGGCGGGCAAATTAAAACCGGCGCTCCCTGTCGCAGCGAAAGGGTGGCCAAATATAACCGCCTGCTGGAAATTGAACTGGAGTTGGGATCGAAGGCTATATTTAAAAACCCCTTCAAAGTTCCGGCAACTCCTGGCAGATAAGGTAGGATAGGGGGAATATGGCACGGATGATATTGTTCAATCTGATTCAGGTGGCGGTGGTGATGTTTTTGTCACCGCTGGCGGTGGGCATTTTGAATCGGCTCAAGGAGCGGGTGGGCAGTAAAAAAGGCCCCAGTATTTTTCAGACCTATCGGGATATATGGAAACTATTCCATAAAGACCAGATACTTTCCAGTGAAAGTACCTGGATATTTCGGGCCACGCCGTATGTCTGCTTCGCGGCACCAATTCTGGTGACGATGTTGATTCCCGTGCTCACCAGCTACCCGCTATTTTTTGCGTTTATGGGGGATATGATCGGCGGCGGCTTTGTTCTGGCTCTGGGCGGTTTTTTCGCCACGATTGCCGCCGTGGATACTGCCAACCCTTACGGTGCTATGGGGGCCAGCCGCACGCGTATGGTGGGATTTCTGGCGGAACCGGTGTTTATGGTGGTATTTTTCACCGTCTGTTTTGTGGCCAATTCCACAATTCCGTATATCGTGCAACAGAAATGGGTGCATCCGGAATCCAATTTCTTTAATCCGGCGCATATTCTCGTGGCGGTGGCATTTTTTATGCTGATTCTGGCGGAGACCGGGAAAATTCCGGTGGATAATCCATCGGGCCATTTTGAACTGGCGATGATTGATGAGTCCAAAACTTTGGAATATTCCGGATCCGGTGCCGCCTTGATGAAATGGGCAGGCAGCATGAAGTTTTTCGTGCTGCTGTGCATTTTTCTCAATGTTCTTATTGCGCCCTGGGGGCTGGCGTCCGGGACGACTCTAAGCGATGTGCTATTGGCGATTCCGCTGATATTTATCAAAATTCTCATCGCGGTGGGGCTGATTGTGATCGTGGAAAGTTCGCTGGCGAAGTTACGGCTTTTCCGGATCACCGCGTTTTTGGGATTGGCGTTTGTGGTGGCGGTGGCGGCGGTACTGACGCGGATGATGACCACTTGATCGGGATAAGGTGCGGCGATGACTCCGGATAAAATTGCATGGATCAACCAACTGGTTCTGTTAACGGCGGGTTTTTTTCTGCTGTGCAGTTTCGGGCTTATCGCCGCCTCGCAGGTGATGGGTTGTCTCCGCATTTATGTGATGCAATCTTTGCTGCTGGCGGCATCCGCCGTACTGCTGGGAATTGACTATCACAGCACGGATTTATGGATTGTGGCGGCAGTTGCGATAATAGCCAAGGTCTTGTTGATTCCCTTTCTGCTGCGGCGGACCGCGCGGCAGGCCATGATTGCCCGGCGGGAATTGCAACAGGTTATTAACGTGCCGATGTCGCTGCTAATTGCCCTGGCGCTGACCGTACTGGCCTATTATCTGGTCGGCCCCATGCTGTCCGAGACAAGCCCGGCGGTTCATGCCAATTTGCCAATCGGCTTTGCGGCCGTGCTGATTGCTATTTATACCATCACGGTGCGGCGGGAGGCATTGCCGCAGATGTTAAGTTTGCTGGCCATTGAAAATGGGGCGTTTTTCGCGGGTATTGCCATTGCGCCAAATTTTCCCTTGATCGGGGAACTGGCTGGTACGTTCGATGTGTTGATGGTGGTTTTAACACTGGGGGTACTAAGCACGCAGATACATCGGCTTTCCGGTAGCACTGAAGTTGGTACTTTATCTGAACTCATGGAGGATTGACAGGCGTGCTTATTTGGCTGACTTTCATCATGCCCCTCTTGGCGCTGGTGGTTACCGCCAGCGGTACGCCGCTTGTTTTAGCAGGCTGGATTTCGGCCTTTGCGGCGTTAGTCAATGTGATCATTGCGGCAGTGCTGGCGGCCCATGCCGCTGATGGAGCGCCAGTGATTGCGATTCCGCACTGGCTGGGGGCCAACGCCTTCGGTGCGTTGATCCTGTTGCTGGAAACCCTTGGTGCCTTGACCGGCCTGATATTTTCGATTGGTTTTCTGGCGCAGCACGGCACCCCGGCGGGTCGGAAACGCCGTTATTTTATCTGGTTTAACTTGTTCCTGATCGCCCTGTACGCCGTGCCGCTGCTGCGGGAAATTGCACTGGTATGGCTGGCGTTGACGTTGACAACACTATTTTCAGTTTTTCTGGTGAGCTTTGAGCGTACGCCTGCGGCGTTGGAAGCCGGATGGAAATATGCGTTGCTGACGATTTTGGGTGCGGCGATTGCCATTCTGGGAATCCTGCTGCTGTATTGGGCCCAAAGTCGGGCCGGATTCACGATATTCACATGGGGGCAATTGCGGGCTTCGGCCCCCAAACTATCACCGGCGATTTTGAATATCGCATTTTTGTTGATTCTGATCGGCTTTGGCACCAAGGCTGCACTGATACCATTTCATGCATGGCTTCCAGATACGTATAGTCGGGCACCCTTTCCTGTTTGTGCAATGCTATCGATTCTGGAAAGTGCGGCGATTCCTTACGTGCTGCTGCGTATTGCGGCGGCGGTTCATCTGGCACCTGGATCGCGGGCGGATCAGTGGCTTATACTGTTCGGATTGGTATCCGCCGGCGGAGCGGCGTTGCTGATTTTGCAAACGCACGAATACAAACGCTTGTTTGCATACTCCACCATTGAGAATGCGGGCATCATTTTGACCGCCGGCGCGATGGCATCGAGCGCTGCCCGTCATGCGGCAATATGGCAGATCATCAGCCACAGCGTGACCAAACCTCTGGTATTTTACGCTGCGGGGATCATGTTCCTGCTGGTGGGAAAACTGCGCATCAGCGAAGTGCGCGGCGTGTTAAGCAGGTCGCCATGGATCGGTACGGTAATGATGGCAGCGGGTCTGGCTATGGCCGGGGCACCGCCATTTGCCCTATTTCTCAGCGAACTGGCCATTCTGAAGGCCGGTTTGGCAAGTCCTCAGGCGTGGGCCGCGATACTGCTGGCATGTTTTATGATTATTTCCTTTTGCGCCATCACATTTCACCTGTTTCGGATGGTGTTGGGCAAACCCGGTACCAGCGAAGCAACTCCAGATACGTTGCCCACCACGATTCCCCGCAGTTGTATCGCGGCGCTGATTATTGCGGCGGTTCCCGTGGTAATACTGGGCTGGTATATTCCCGCGCCGCTGGCCCATTGGTTAACTGCCGCGACCACATCATTGGGAGGGCGCATGCCATGAATCAACCATTGAATCACATTGATCAACAGATACCCATCGCCCTGCGCGATGAGCTGGGAGATAGGGTGTCCGGTATTGTTGAATTGGAATCCGGACTTTTGCTTGCGGCGGTTTGCCGCGCTGATGCCCTTCCCAGTGCGGTGGCATGGCTGGTGGAGCAGCGGAAATATCGCTTTGCGACACTGGTTGTTCAGGCACTGCCTTCAGGCGATCAATTGGATTATTGGTTTTACAAGCCGGACAATGGACCATGGGTCAAATTATCCGTTCGGCTTTCAAGTGACGCAAGAGAAGTTCCTTCGGTCAGCGAACAAGTTCACGCCGTTGACTGGCATGAACGACAGGCGGAAGATCTTTTCGGCTTGGTATTTACAGGCCATCCGAAGCTTGGCGATTTTGTTCTCCATGAGGAATGGCCGGAGGGCATCAACCCGATGCGGCCGGAATTTAATGTATTCAAGCCAATGGTGGAAAAAGAGGTTGATCCGCAATGGCGTCCGGAAAAGATACTTCATACTCCCGGGGCGTTTCTAATGCCCATTGGGCCGGTGTATTCCGATTATGCCGAGTCGGCGCAATTTTTCCTTGAAACCGTTGGCGAAGATGTGGTGCGGATGATTCCTCGCTTCTTTTTCAAATATCGTGGCGTGGAAAGACTTGCCGAGGGTCGCAGCGTTCGCGAAGTGCTGCTGATGGTGGAGCGGTTTTCCGGTACGTCGGCGGTGGCGCACGCGACGGCCTTTTGTCGGTCAGTTGAATCCATCGGGCAAGTGGCTATTCCGCCGCGCGCCGAGGCGCTGCGGCTGGTTGCGGCGGAACTTGAACGCATTCGCCATCATTTTGGATTGCTTTCGGATATGTGCCATTCCACCGGTATGATTGTGCCTTCGGCGGATATTGACATCATGGAAGAAGAGGCGTTGCGACTAAGTGCGCAATGGGCTGGGCACCGTTATCTTTATGGGCTTATAGCTCCCGGAGGTATGGCGCGCGATTTTTCGCAATCCGATATGGCATTGCTTATCGCCCAGGTAAGTCGGCTGGCAGATGATGCACGACTGCTGTATGAGCGTCTCCAATTTACCAGCAGTTTTCTGGATCGATTTGAGGGTGTCGGCGTAGTTCCAAACACCAACGCCCAGCGGCTGGGACTGGTAGGCCCCATCGCCCGCGCTTCAGATTTTAAAACCGATTTGCGGGTTCATGCCCCTTACGGATTGTACCGCCAATGCCCGTTGGAAGCGGAGGCTTTGGAAAGTGAAGGGGATGGCTACGCGCGCATCCGGGTGCTGTTTGCGGAGGTTTTTTCTTCCGTGGAATTAATTAATAAAGCTATGGCTAATCTTCCGACTGGCGCGGTGATTACCCCAGTCGAAGCAGTTGTTGCAGGAGAGGCGCTCGGATCTGTGGAGGCACCCAAGGGGGCAGCGTTTCATTTCGTGCGAATGGGTGGAGATGGCCGCGTGGCACGGTTGCAGATGGCCACGCCATCGTTCACAAACTGGCACGGATTTCATCTGGCGGCGGAAAACTTTGCCTTCCAGGATTTTCCGATCATGATGGCAAGTTTCGGTTTGTCTATCGCCGAATCGGATCGATAACAGGCCACGCGGTATTGTTTTGGAGTATTACAGATGTTTGGATGGTTTCTCAGAGGTGCCGGCTCACGGGTAAAAACGACACGCTATCCGCCTGAATTTGATTCCAATGTCGGCATCTCGCCCGGGCGGCCAATTGCCACACAATTTGCCAGTAGCCAAGAGGCGGATAATGCCGCCGTTCAATGCCCCACACAGGCCATTACGGCCCATGATAACATGGCGGATATAAATGTTTCGCGTTGTGTACATTGCATGGCGTGTTCGCACGGTGAAGCTGCGATGAAGTGGCAAAATGATTACGATTGGGCCACGCTAAGTGGCGCGGGCGCATCAACAACCACGCGACCATTTAAGAAATCGTTGCACATCCGTCTTGTGGATTCCGGTTCCTGTGATGCGGTGATTCAGGAAATAAAGCAACTTGCAAAACCGTATTACAACATGCACAAATTGGGATTTTTTATTACGCCCACGCCGCGCCACGCCGATGTGCTGATGGTTGCCGGCCCGGTTACCAGCCACATGCGACTGGCCTTAAAGAAAACTTATGACGCCATGCCCGGCCCGAAATGGGTGCTTGCGGTGGGCAATTGTGCCATTTCGGGATGTGTCTTTGCGCCGAGTTTTATGGCGGCGGGAACGGTATCAAGCGTGATTCCTGTGGATGTGCAAGTGCCGGGATGTCCGCCGCCGCCTTTGGCAATTCTTCATGGATTGCTGGTGCTCACGGGCCGGGCGCAGGAGGCTCCACCGCATGTGACGACGACCATCGCAGAGGTGCCATTATGAATATTGCGGAGTTCTTTTTTCTTTTGGTGCTGCTGCTGTCCGTGGCGGGGGCGGTTATATCAGCCTTGGCACCGGCGCAATGGACGGGAAGGATATTGGCGATTTGCGGTACTTCCGCGGCCACCGCACTGTTGATTGCTGCGGCGATTATCCTGGCTGGCCATGAGAGCATCCGCGTTGATCTTTGGCGTTTGCCGGTGCGGGGAATGTTACGACTGCGTGTAGACAGCGTATCGGCTTTTTTTATGCTGGCGTTAGGCATTTCATTTCTTCCGGCGTATTGGTTTTCCGACGGGTATATGCGCCGGTATCTGGCGCATTATGACCCACGGAGCTTTAATATATTCTTTCATCTCTTGTTGGCCGCCTGCGCATTGGTTTTGGCGGCGGGAGACGTGATCAGCTTTTTATTGGCGTGGCGAATCATGTCCGGTCTGGCCACGTTTCCCATTACGCTGGAACACCGCCAAGATGAAAATCGGCGGGCCAGTTATCTATTTCTGGCGATGAATGAGGCTGGCATCATTATCTCCACTGTCGGCCTGTTATGGATGGTGGCTCTGGCGGGTGGTCACACCGGATTCAATGCTTTGCACGGATCACTGCGCCACATATCCCCGGCGGCGCGATGGGCGATATTTCTGATTGTGTTTTTCGGATTCTCGGTTAAGGCGGGATTAATTCCCTTGAGTTCATGGTTGCCGCAGGCTCACCCGGTAGCACCGGCAAATATGTCGGCGATCATGTCCGGCTGCCTGCTGAATTTCGGCATTTATGGCATTGTTCGATTTGATGCGATTATTCTGCCGCCCATCTCTGCCGGACCGGGCTTGGTGGTGTTGGTTGTCGGGGCGCTGTCGGCGCTTATTGGGATTCTTTATGCGACCATCGACAACGATATGAAAAAGATGCTGGCGCACAGTTCCATAGAAAATTTGGGCATTATTGCCGCCAACGTGGGCATGGGGATGGTATTCACTGCTTATCATCTGCCTGTGTTGGCGGCTATAGCGTATGTCGTGGCAATGTATCACATGATTAACCACAGTGCGTACAAGACGTTGCTATTTATCGCTGCCGGTGCGATTGATCAGCAAACCGGAACCCGCGATATGAATCAGTTGGGCGGATTGCTCAAACGCATGCCCATGCTCGCGGCGCTGTTTCTGGTCGGGGCTTTGGCTATTGCGGCGTTGCCACCGCTCAATGGTTTTGTCAGTGAATGGTTGACGTTGCAAACCATTCTTCGTAGCGAAGAGTTCACCTCACATTTCAGCCGCGTAGTCTTTGCGCTGTGCGGTGCCGGGCTGGCGCTGACGGCGGCGTTGGCGGTGACCTGTTTTGTCAAGGCCTTTGCCATGAGTTTCTTGGGGCCAGCCCATAGTGAAAAAGCCTCCCGCGCCTTGGAACCAGCAAAATCCGCGCGGATATCCATGGCTATCCTGGCACTTGCCTGCATTCTTCTGGGGATCGGCCCAACGTGGGTAATTCCTACAATCAATCGGGCCATGAAACCTCTCGCCGCCAATCTTGCGGCCAATGCGCTGGTCCCACCGTTTTTCTCGCATCCGCACGGTAATAAAGACTTTTCTCCCGGATTTATGCATGACTTTGCTCACATTGGAGCAGGCATCGGACGCAATATAATTCCGGCTCGCGGCCTGGTGGTACTGCATCAGGGGGGCAAGAGCAATCCTGTTGTGTATGCTATGTCCACATTCTATATGGTGGGAGTATTAGCCTTGATTATTTTCACTACTTGGCTATTCGTGCGATGGGGAACACGGCGACGAACCATTACGATCTCGGAACCATGGGCCGGTGGCCTGCGCCGCCTGGCACCGGATATGACCTACAGTGCCACCGGTTTTTCCAACCCGGTACGCGTGATATTTCGCTCAATTTTTGGCCCGGCCATCCGGGAAGATTCCAGCACCGCGGTAGCGGGACATTTTCGTACCGCCATTAGCAAACAGCGGGATGACGGCTATATTGTAGATCGACTGTTTCTCCGGCCATTAACGGCCACAGTAAACTACGCGGCCAAGCTCCTGGCGAAAATCCATAAGCCCGGTATGGTCAATGCTTACGCCGCGTGGGTGCTTGCGGTATTGCTGGTTATCCTTGTTATTAATCGGTTGCTCTGATTATATGAGAATGCCGCTATGTTTGAACTTAATGAAAATCATCAGCGCAAACTGCTGACGACATGTCAATATATTGATGGCTTATTGACTGAATCGGCGTGGCGTATGATGCCGGATTCTCAGGTGTCACCGTTGCGGACGTACACCACTGATGCGACACCCGAGCAAATTCGCATTGCGCAACAGCAACTTGGCCTTCTACGCAAGACCATGGCAGATATCCTCCGCGAAAGCGACATCGTTATTCCTGCTCCGCAAATCAGCACACTTTGGGCGTTCCGTACGTCGCTGATGGAGGCTGGCGAAGTGGCCTTTGATCTACAGGCTAGATTCATGAGCAGTTACGGAACCTTAACCCCGGAGGCTCGGCAGAGACTCAATGAAATATCCGCACGACTGGTTCAGCAGATCGAATGTTTTACCTTGGTTTTTGACAACCTTACCAAAGAGAATCCACGGGCACCTCAACATGAATCGGAGACTCCGTGAAAGAACTTGACCGTCGATTCGCCACGGCGCTTAAAAACCTCTGCGATGCTCCAGCCTCCATGGCGCAGCGGATCCGGCTGCTCAGCGGAGTGTTCGAAACGCCGGATGTGCTGATCTTCAGTCCGGCTTTTACCACCATGGATATATTCCGGCCCGCGTCGCTGCTGGCATTGACGCGCACGCATTGGGCTGTTGCGCTTAGCTCCGAGCCGACCGCGGATGGAACGGTACCGTCTGAAAATATTTCCGCCTTCGCAAGTCCGTACTCCCACACGCTGGCAGTGGCGTTAAAGATTCTGCTGCTTGACGGTCGTCTGGCGATGCATGCCCATGGGAATACGTCTACCGCTTTGATCGTCTACTTCAACACTGTGATGGAGAAGATATACAGGGAAGCCGCATTTTTTGCGTTAGATCAGATGACCGCAAAAGCCTACGATACAAGTGTGGAAATTCCGGGTAACAGGAATTCCTCAGAGACCGAGCTGCCTATGAAATTCCATAGCGCCCTTGAACGCTTCACGCCGCCCGGCAGAACCGTTCGTTGTTATGTTGCATGGCCAGCCGTTTTTGGAGGATTCCACCGCCAATTATCTCCGGCGGCAATGCTGGTGCGAACCCAACACGAACTGATTTTAATTTCGGATGAACCGCCCGCAGGTGGCTTCTTTGATGGTCCGCAGCAGTATTTTGGTTATGTTGTTACGTATATGCCGCTTCAGCGCATACGCGCAGCCGCGCTACATGGGAGCGGCAAATTGATAACCGTTCAAATAACTCTTACGGCGGGCGACAACCTTGAATCCATTGCGATTCTGGTGCCAAGCGAATCAAGCTCCGCTGCGGTGCGGATTGCCAGCCCAGCCCTGTAACAGAGAACCCTCGCGCTTTATTGGGCGGTTAGCGCGTCCAGTGCCGCTTTGAATTCGCGTTCGGGCTGCAGGCCGACAAATTTCTTTGCGATCTGGCCCTTATTAAACAGAATCACCGTGGGAATCGCGCTAATATTAAATTTCATGGCGGTATTGCGGTTGGCATCGGTATCTACTTTACCGACCTTTACCTTGCCTTGGTATTCCGCCGCAATTTTTTCAATGGTCGGTGCCAACATCCGGCACGGCCCGCACCATTCGGCCCAAAAATCCACCAGCACCGGTTGCGTGCTGTCCAAAACCTGCTTCTGAAAGGTTTCATCCGAGAGAGTTAACACGTTTTCGCTGGCCATAGCCAAGTTCTCCAAAACTAGTCGTCGCCATAATTCAGTTGCGACAGGAAAATGCTAGACGCGCAATGCCCAAGTGTCAAATCGGACGACTTAAATCGACTTAATTTGGACGATTAATTCCACTTCTACTACGGCGTTTAGTGGCAATGCCGCAGCACCAACGGCCGCCCGTGCGTGGCGGCCGGCATCACCGAAGATGGAAAGCAGCAAATCGCTGGCACCATTGGCGATCTGCGGCTGCTGATCAAATCCCGGATCGCTTTGCACAAATACGCCTAGCCGAACCATCCGTATTACCCGGCTCCAGTCGGCGTTGACCGCTTCGCGCACGACAGCCAGCGCGTTGATTGTTGCCAGCCGGGCGGCTTCTCGGGCAGTTGCAGTATCCAGGGCGCTGGGCACAGAACCGGAATATAACACTTTGCCGTCCCGGCTGGGCAATTGTCCGCTGACATATACCAGTCCGCCAGCCTCCACATATGGTATGTACGCCGCCACCGGTTTGGGGGCAGCGGGCAGGATAATTCCCAGTTGTTTGAGATTTTCGTCAATGAGAGGCATATCTTGGCTCCTTCTGACTTTGATTGTAATCCTGCCGACGGCGTATATGCCGTCGCTAAAAGGACGGTTCTTTACCATCCTGCACAACTTTACAGTGGCGATGAAAACTTGTCATCCCCGTCGCCGGCGCGCTACTAAACAGAAGGGTTTCGATTTTATATTCTATACGCAACGATACAGATTCATTTGTTCGGATTGCTCTTCGCCGTCCTCAAAGCGATGCAGCCCCAGCAAACTAAACTGCCACATGACCCAGATTTCCACGCCAAAGGATAGAAATCCAAGCAATCCCGGCACGGGCATCTCAAAATACTTAATGTGTTGCCACCAGCCCAGAAACGGAAGATGGTAGGTCCACTTGGCCAAGGCCCAGTAATTCCAGAATTCCCAGAGAAAGCCACAGGTTAAACCGCCGAACATCAGGGCGAAAGTACGCCCCCAGCGACCGGCGATCCAATCGCCGATAATACTGGGCCGGCCGGCCCAATAATTAACCGGATCCAAAAGAAAAATCCAACTCACCCATAGCATCAGATCCGCGATGGGGCTTTGCTCAATAAACGGCCCGGCGAAAAACCCCATTCCCAGGAGAAAGCAGACAATCTGCACAATTGGTTTGATGCGCACGCCTCGGCGGGAATTCCATTTTTTCAAGCCCAGTCGCATCCATAATTCGGCAGTCAGCAGCATGGCCGGTGCGATAGCAGCAAAAGCAAGCAGATAACCGGCAAAGCGATCCACATGATTGGCCGGAATCCCCTGGTAGTTCCATGCGTGCAGGCCGGTGGCGGGATCCACCATAAAATAGAAATTGATCCAATCAAAAAAGCACCACGCCGGCACCGACCAGAGCCATAAGATAGCCAGACGAAAGCGATACGCTTTGAGCCAATTGAAATGATCCCATTGGCTTAGCGCTCCCAGAAGAAACGGCAAAAAACCAGACCAAATCAGCGGTGTAAAATTCACCCGAATAAATCTGCCAAAATCCGCCCATGGCCCGGAGAGAATATGCTGCACGGCCAACAAGAGCAGCAATTCCAAGTTCGCCATGACAACGATACCCGCCCAGAGCAAAGCTTTCCCGGGATTTTCTATGCGGCACATTTGATTATGAGACGTTGTTGGCGGTGGCGGATTCATCAAGATGGGGTATAGCGGATTTCCGTGCCGATAGCAATTTATTGGGGCACTATTAAAGGACATTATATATGAACCTGCGATAATATGGGACTCGGCGACGATAAACCTGACGTATTTATCACAAAATTAACACATTTTCACCGGTTTTAAGTTATCCGCGAGCTATCGCGTAGCCGAATAGATATATGTTGACGTGACAGGGAGGTCGCTGATGTAATCCGTTGGATGTTTTAAGCGGAGTATCATTCATGGCGGCCTGTATCAAAATTGTCTTGTCCGGAAACCCCTCCACCCGGGAAACCTCCCAGGCGAGTTTACCCAGTCAAACCGTCGTGTTCCGAAATTCGGAGCCGGGGCGGCATCCGGCGTTTACCGATTTTATGATTCAATGTAGCGACCAAGCCACGAGGCGCAGCAAGTATAACGGTCATCCCAATATCACGGACTAATAACCCGCCGGTAGGGCAACAAAGCCTGCCGGAGAGGATAGAAGGTTGTGTGGTGAAAACATTGCGTATGGATACATACTTTTGTATGTGTCAAATAAGGAGATTAATGGAAGAGAGCAATTAGTTTAAAGGAGGCATCTATTATGCGAAGCGCAATGCGATACAAGGCCTTTTCACTTATCGAGCTGCTGGTTGTATTGGTGAGCATCATGATCCTGACCGGCATTACCTTAGCTTCGCTGGGTCGTGCGAAGGAGTACGCCCGCGTTACCACATGTCTGTCGAATCTGCATCAACTTTCATTGGCGGCGATCGCCTATTCGGTTAATGACCGTGGTGCTTTCCCGTCTGATTGTCAGGCACCGGGAAACTACTGGTACCCGCAGATATCACGGTATGACACGGGACTTGCGGCCAATGCGCTTTGTCCGGATGCTGCACCACCATCATCGGGAATTGGTACCGCGACGCTGGCGTGGGGTAAAATAAGTGACTCGGGGCCACCGTATTCGGCGGGATATCCCTGGGCCGAAGGCGTTACCTCCAGCTACGGCATGAATACCTATGTGAACCCTGGGGATTATATTCCCCTGATTGCGTCTTTTGGTGCCATCACGGTCGGTGGAAATCAGACCTATCGAGGCGATATTGAATCAGCGACCGGGATCGGCGGAAATGGAAATGTCAGTATCTACGGCAGTCTCAAATCCGGTGGTTCAATAAGTTTGACCGGGGGATGTTACGTATCAGGCTCCGAGATTCCCAATATTCCTGACGTGGAACCGCCAAGTGTATCGGACACGTTTCAATACATTCAACAGACCTACAACCCCACTCCGGTGACAAGCTCCAAGGTCATTGATTTTTCGCAGAATCCCTACCAGATTATCAATGGGAATTTTGATCCTAACGGCCAGATTCAGATTATTGGAAGTGGAACGCTTCTAGTATCCGGCAACGTGGATATATCGGGACAATTTCCATCGACCGGTTCGGGAACGGCCAGCTTGAACCTTGTTGTGCTGGGCAATGT
>DAHVEJ010000106.1 GCA_027313145.1 Phycisphaerales bacterium
ATTACGAAAAGCAGAGCGTTTCAGTTCATTTTTAAAAAATTCACCGGCCTGTCGAAAAATATCACGCTGGTTTAGGGCCTAGTGGCTGTATATCATTTCGCGGGAGTTTCCGGGTATGGCTTGGAAGTGTAACGCGAAACTTCAGAAATCATCGGAGTAACTTATGTCCATTACTCGAAAGGCTTTCCATCACATCCGGTTTGCCGGCATGCTTCTCGCCGAGGGTCGCCGCAGAATTCCTTTGCTTGTACTGGACGGATGGCATACTGCCACTGGCGAGCCGCGCTGCCCCATGCTGCGAGCTTCGTCAGTAATGGCTGGTGAATCGTCATCGGGAGGAAAATGGATGGAAACGGTTAGGTCGCTGGGAATCGCCGCCGCGGCATTTTCGTTGCCCGTTTTTTCCGTAGTCGGTCCAATTCAAGCGAAATCTGCGGGCACAGGTAACACGTTGCTGCTGCGGGCTGTAAGGGCCATCCGCAGCCAGGAAAATGCCATTCGAGACATCCGCATCCGTGCCTCCTATCGCTTCTGGGGGCGCTTCCGCAGAGCTTCCAACTCGGTCGCTTGGATGGGGCCGAGAGAACCAATAAACCGGTATGTACTGGCGGCAGTTATGGACGGCCTTCCGCACGGCAAGTTCGCGGCGGCAGTAAAGACCGAACAAATTCTGGCTCGACCGGGGAAACCCGATCCGTTCGACATAGACAGCTTCCTTGTCGCCTACAATGGGCGCGTGGGCACTAAATTAATTGTGCGGTTTGGCACAGCCCCCAAGGATTTGCAGGTAAGCAATGGCGGCCAGATATATGGAAAAATGCCTGGAATTCGTGACGCGATCGACCAAGCAACGGGGTGGGCGTGGTCGATCTATGGGTTCACGGGTAACCTTCCATTTGGATACCACCCTCGATTTTCAAGGTTCATATCACCTAGCCAGAGGAAGGTGCGCATAAGTGCCCAGCAGATCATGCGGGCGGGCAAACCTTTCCTCCAAGTGACGCGGATCGGCTCGCCGCTCGGAAAGGACGTTTTCCTTTTGGATCCACGAAGGAAATACTCGATAATTAAATGTGACCATTATGGCTGGACCGCAAAGATGGGAACTGGAAATCACTTCAAACTGGTGGCGGGAACCCGGCTGCTGTACAGCTTCCGGGTAAAAGGCTTCATCGGTCCGGTGCAGGGTGTGTTCTACCCTCAAATGGTAAGAATGGTGATTTTTCGGCCTAAGCCTCCCCGTAGCCGCGGACACGGGAATGAGGAAAACATCGCCGTTACGAGGGTGCTTTCCGTTAGGGTTAACTCCCCCAGTGTCGGGCCGGGCGCTTATGTTGTGAGGTTCCACCGCGGATCGGTGGTGCGGAATATGGTAACGGGCCGATTCGTCCGCGTCGGCGGTACACCGCACCAGCAGTTGGCGCAAATTCAAGCTGCCGTGGAGAAGGCTCGAAATAACGGCCCCGCGAAACCGCCCCAAAAATAGCGGGGGGAATTTTGTCATTACCTTATTTGTGCGCGTGGCAAAGCGCTACAGAAAATCAGGCCCGCCGGCGGGGGCATAGAGTCAGGGCCGCCAAGGTGCCCAGTGCCAGAAGCAATAACGTTGCAGGTTCCGGCGTGACCGCGGCAATGGTGTCCGCCGCGACAGCTCGGGCCAGGAGTGTGTCCGCCGCTGTCGTGGGGTGCAGTGAATCCCAAAATAGATATTGATTTGGATTCACGCCCTTAAGCCCCTGGGCCGGCGCTGTGACGTTGGTGAACCCATAAGCGCTTGGATCGGCGGCCAGTTGTGTAAATAGCGCGTAGGCGTCCACTGTAATGACTTTCACATCGGAATGAGCTGTAACAAGTTTGCCCAGATCAAGGTTTTGTTGCGAATTAAAAGCAACGGCTGCGGCATTCAGAGCGGAAGTGTTGCCGGCCCCCTCGGGAGTGGCCCCCAGCGGCGGAAGATTTATCCAAAGAAAGTCCTTGCCGCCCTCATTGGCCAAAGTATTAATATATCCATATATATTATCCGCGGCGCTCGTAGCGATGCTGTCCAGCGTTGCGGTCGTGGACCCGGACGGGGCATCGAGAATATCGTTGGCACCACCCCAAAAGGCATAGAGGGTATTGGACGGAATAACTCCACCGGTATATTGCGAGTTAAAAGCATCCACCTGCGTAGACATACCCGCCTGAAACGTTCCGCTGGCGGGATTGATAATGGTATTCCCGCTTACCGAACCAGCCACGGCGAAGTTGGTGCCGCCGCGATTAAGTGAATATCCACCGGTCAATTCATAATTAATCAGGAAATTCGATGCCAGGGCCGGAACCAGCGCGGGAAGTCCCAGTTGAGAAGCGAACTGTTCGTCCCACAGGCCCAGAACCGAGGTCGATGGTGAGGTGTTGGCCCCGTCGGTAAATTCCCCGTTCGCATAATTGTTGGCGGTATCGGGCAGGCTTCCGGCGATTTGCGGATAACTCGATTCCAAAGGCGTGGCGATCGCTAAGAGATTGCCGTTATCGGAAAGGCTGTCGCCAAATACCACCATGTTATTAAATGGCAGCGCAGCGGCTTGAATTCTCCCCGCGTTACATCCAATGCCAACCAGCGCCAGCGCGGCGGCCCCAACAAGTAACATTTTCCCATGATTTCCATTTATCATCGCATTGCCCTCGTTATGATTGTGTAACCGTTCACGGCTCTCCAGCCAACCGAACTCATCCGGAAACGACTTGGAATATATCCCACACCCCAAAAAATGCAAGCCAAAAAAGCGGTCTAACCCCCAGCAAAAAAGCGTGGAGTAAAATTCCGGAGTGCTGCGCCGTCATTTTATTTCCGACTCCTGTTTCGCACGCTCCAACGCCGTTATCGCCAACTTTATTGATTGTTATGGGTTTAAGTGCGATCGCCCGCTTTTGGTGCGCCGTATGCTTTTAACGCGGAAAACGGGGTTACTTTAACCGCAACAGATATCCGGCGATTCCCAGGCCGATCAAGGCCATGATAATAGCTACGCCTCCGGCGAGTTCCCAACGCATGGGTTTGGCTTTTTCGCCGGCGTGCAGGCGGCGAATCAGACCGGCGAAGCGTGTTGCGGCCGCGATATTTACGGCCACGCCCAAAAGCACCAGCGCAATGCCGATCCAGACCGATGCGGACTGATTGGCCTGCACTTTCATGTGAATGTTTTTTATTTCCGCAAGTTTCTGCAAAAATAGTCCGAACTTGGACACCACAAAGCCAAAACCCATCAGGGCCAGACCCGTGCGTATCCACGCCAGCATGGTGCGTTCCGCGGCCATTTCCGTGGCGGGATCGACTTTAATATCGCCAGGCGTCGTCATGCGAATTCCTTATTTGAGGCGCGAAAATGCTGATCTATAAACATTTGAAGATATGTACCCGGGCATGAGGTTGGTGTGTCGGCCAATTCCCGGTGCGTGGCAACAGTGATGGGGTGGAATGCGTCCCGTATAAAGTTCAGCAAGGCGGTTAACGCGGTGGTTTGTTGTGTCGTCGGCGTTTGCAAATCAAAATTTCCCAGTACAACAATTCCGGCATTATGGGCATTATGATTTTTCACATGCGCGCCCTGGAATCGCAGATCGCGGAGTTGCCAGATACGGCCCATCCGATCCACGGCATAATGATAACCGATTTCCGCCCAGTTTCGTCCGGCCGGATCGCAATGCAAGGTTTGTATCTCCAACAGATGCGTTGCGGTCGCGGCAAAATCATCCGTCAGGAAGCGTTCGGGAAAACCTGTATGATGAACGGTCGCATGGTGCAGCGTGCCCATGGGTAAAAGGTTTTCCAGGCGGGGGACACCTGTGGTAAATGCGCCACGTGCAACCATCGCAAGCGATTGCAGAATTGCTATGCCATTTTGCGACGGCTTGGCACCGGGGAAAAACTCCGGCCGGCCTGGAAAGTCACCTGATGCCATACGTTCTTCGCCTCATTGTCCCGCCGGCGCAAACGTAAAGTGCTGGCCGCCGATGGCTGCCTGTACCATTAATCCATCCAGCGGAAGGGTAAAGACTATCACGCCGTATTGATAATTTGCCGCCGTTCCGGCCCCGCTGGCCGCCGCGACGGCAGTGGCCCGCGCGTCAAACGTGGTTTGTCCGGTTTCAAATCGGGTTAATGCGTATTGATCGCGGAAAAGAATTAACTCGGCGAAACTCTGTCCACCGATTTGTGCACCAATGTTCACCTGTGTCATTTTGCAATAGCCCAGCAAGTGGCCTTGGCGGAATACTTCTCCGCGCCCGGACGCGCCGCCGATTCCAATAGCACCGGCACCCACGGACGGCAGAATCGTATATGCATAAGCCGAGCGAATCCACCGGCTCATACCGGGCCGCGTTTCCTTGAATTGTGCTAAAGCATCGCTGCAGCGCTGTGAAAGATACTGTCTTCCCACTTGGGTTACCGGTGTGGTAGGCCCATAGGAGCAACCTGTCAATAATCCCGCCACCGCCAGCAAGGGTAGCAACTTTATTTTCGCGATTCGCATCCTAGAAACTCCTGTAATAACAAAAAGCTCAATATCCCGTCAGTATTGTATGCTATCCGGCCGCTTTGCAAAGTTTTTTTTGGGTTCCTTGGGAATTGTATGGGTTTTTCGGCGGTTTTTCGATATTTTCCGATTCAATTTTCTTTACCGAAATAGAATTGCCACCCCTTAGCCGAAATAGAAGTGTCACCTCCGATTCGATGGCCTGTTGAGAATCATGACGTTTCGCTTATATTGCATGGTTTGGGTGGCATTGAACCGGTGCCTGTGGAAGGTATCCGGGTTGGCCACTGGTTGGAATGGTGTTGTTTTAGTTTTGGAGTTATGACATGAATCGTATGCGTTTATTTACCCCCGGTCCCACGAGCGTTCCGGAAGAGGTCCTATTGGAAATGGCTCGGCCGGTATTTCATCACCGCACGCAGGAATACAAAACGCTGTTTGCCGCTGTCAATAAACTATTGGGGCAGGTATTTCAGACAACCAATCCGATTGTGACGATTTCCGGCAGTGGTACCGCGGGCTATGAATGCGCCATGATCAATATGATTCCGCAGGGAGGAAAAGTGCTATGCCTTTCCAATGGAAAATTTGCTGAACGATGGGTGACTATCGCCAAGCGCAACAGATGCCAGGTTACTGAGCTTAAAGCGGAATATGGCCACGCCATTCCGCCTCAACAGGTGGCCGAGGCGCTTTCCAAGGGTACGTTTGACGCCGTGACGCTTTGCCACAGTGAAACCAGCGCCTGCACGGTCAACGACCTTCAGGCCATAGCGGGACACGTTCGGAAAACCGATGCGATTTTAATTGCCGATGGAATTACCAGCGTCGGCGCTATTCCGGTAAAGCCCGACGAATGGGGCGTGGATATACTGGTAACCGGATCGCAGAAAGCGCTGATGCTGCCGCCGGGGTTGGCGTTTTTGAGCGTATCGGAAAAAGCGCGTAAGAAAATGGAATCCATTACGCAGCCGAACTTATATTTGAGTTTGCCCCACTATCTTAAGAGCCTGGCGGAAAATGATGTGCCCTGGACCCCGGCGGTGACGCTGGTGCGCGGGTTGCACAAATCCTTGGAAATGATCACTGGGGAAGGGATGGAAAATGTCTGGAAACGCACCGCCGGGCTGGCACGTGCCACGCGCAGCGCGGCCACAGCCCTGGGCTTGAAAGTTTTTTCCAGCGATCCCTCGGATTCTGTTACGGGGATTCATTATCCCGCGGGCTTTGACGACAAAACGTTTCGCAGCGCGCTGCGCAAGCAATTTAACATGAATATTGCCGCCGGGCAGGGATCCATGGAAGGGAAAATTTTCCGCATAAGCCACATGGGATACGTTGATGCGTTTGACACACTGGGTGTGATCAGTGCTTTGGAAGTGGTGCTCAAGCAGCAGGGATATTCCTTCACCTTCGGAGCCGGTGTGGCGGCGGCGCATCAGGAACTTGCCAAACTGGTGCTGTAAGCCGGTGCCGGATGCGTTGAACTTTATGCGGCGGGCGCAGTGCGATGGTGCAGCGCTCGCCGCGTTTTTAAGCAATGGCATATTTGATCGCCCACGCAGCAGATTTTAGTGGGGACCATCGCCAGTCGCTTGTGCTCGGGGCATCGGTGCCATACAACAAAACGCGTTTCTGTGCGTTGTACCGTTTATGAATCAGCCCCAGCTTGCAAAACCAGATGCGGCGGCCGGTGTGCCTGTCGCACCCCTTCCCAAGCCTGCGCCTCCGTTGCAGGAGGGTAAGCAGGGCGGTCGCTGGGCGCTTACGCCTGGGCGGAAGCGAATTATTTTCTGGTTAGGATTTGCCGCAGTTTTTGTGTTGGGAGCATTTTTACGGTTTTGGCATCTTGGATTGCAATCTCTCTGGTGTGATGAAACCGCTACCTTTTCGCGCGTTTCCGGCAACTTCACCTATCTTCTCAATACGCTTTGGGGGCAGGGATTTCCACCCGGTTGGTACACGGCACTGTGGGCCTGGCTGCAATTTTTAAAAGATGGACTCCATATTTCTCCCGGTACGGTCACGGGTTCCACATACCTGCGAGCATTGGGGGCGATTCTCGGTACGCTTAACGTGGCTGCCGCCTATTTTCTGGCCCGCCAATTCATGTCGCGCCGCACCGCCTTGTTTGTCATGCTGCTGGTGGCGGTAAACCCTTTTCTGGTCTACTACAGCCGTGATCTGAAAATGTATTCCGCGTTTTACCTGATGGTCACGCTGAATATGGCGTTGTTTTTTCGATGGCAAGTTGGTCGCCACTGGATATGGGGGCCGCTGTATATTTTAAGCGGTATTGGCTTGATCGCGTTTGATCTTTTAGGCTGGTTCTTAATTCCCGTGCAGTTGATTTGTCTGATATTCAAACGGCGGCACCGCGCGTTGGATATGCCGATCTGGATTTTCTCGGTTGCCGTCATGGCCGCGTGTACGGACGGTTGGTATCAATTTCACAGCGCGTGGCTGAACCGTGCTGTGGTGCAACACGGCCGCATGGGAATCAGTTGGTTGCCGCGCTACAACGTCATTAACTGGCGTACGTTGCTGGGGGCGCCGACCATCAATATTTTGGGAATCCTTTGGCCGATTTTTCCTCCCACCCAACGGATCATTGACTGGTACGAACTGGGCGGGGATTATCACAATCATCTACCAACGCGCACGCTGCCGTGGCTGGCCGAATTAGAATTGTATCTTGCGGTATTTACAATTGTCATTCTCCTTATCGGCCTGATCCCATGGCGACGGTGGCTGGATAAAAAGCAGGATGCGGAGAAGTATCCCGGGCGGTGGTGGCAGGTGGGGGTATGGATTTTTTTGCCAACGGTTTATTTTGCGTTGGCGTCCTTGCCGCCGAATAATCCCTGGTCCCTGTATCCGCACCGCGTGATTTGGCTGCAACGGTATATGGGGTTTGTCGCCGTGGCGTGGGTGCTTTGGTTGGGCGCTGCAATCGCGCGGCTGCCTGGTTGGCCTGTGCGGGTGGTGATCGGCGCGGTGATGGTGCTGGCGATGCTGACTTCGGCGCTGACTAATAATTTAATTTGTCGCGGTGAACCTTGGGCGTTTATTAACCGGCCTATCATAAAATATTACAATCCTAAAGATCATCTAGGAATGTATATTGCTTATTCGATGGAGTCCAATCATCCCAAAGATGATCCGGCGATATCGCTGCTGCAGTTAGAGCATATCCCTCTTAACACGCTTCCTGTGTGGGATTTATCCCCCGATTTGTGGTACAAAATTCCGCGGTTTGCCCTGCTGGAGGATAATCCCCTCCGCTGGATATCCACAATTCGCTGGGCCCGCCTCAATAAGGGATTGCACACGCTGGTTCTGGCCGACCGCATGGGAGACATTCATTCCGGTCCGTTAAGCACCCCTGCGGTGGAAAAACTCCTGGGCAAGCAGTGGAAGCTTGTTAAAGTGGTGCGATTCAATTGGTATTTTGAGTGGCAATATTACTTCTATAGCCCGATACGGGTACGTGTATTCCGTCGGATTGTTGCTAAAGCGCCTGCATAGCATGGCGGGGTTTTAGGGTGTCATACAGCACCCGCATGCGGCCCTGACATCGCCATTGCTACTGCCGCTGGTTCACTAACGTCCGCATGGCTTCCACCCGGGCCAGCGCCTGCTGCCGAACTTCAGACTGGGACATATCGCCGTCGGGCATGGCTTCGGCTTTAGCCTGTTCCGCCTGGACAAATTCCGGCGTAATGATGGCTTCGGGTATGGCTTCCTCGGTAATAACCGTCAGAGCATTATCCTTCATCTGGGCATAGCCGCCATGGACGACAAACTGGTGTACGCCATCGGGCGTTTCGAGTTTCAAGGTACCGGTGGATAATTTGGTTGTGATCGACGCATGATGCGTGAGAATGCCCAACAGGCCGTCATCAGCGGGTACAACGGCAAAGGTCGTGGGCGTTTCCAGAACGATGCGCTGGGGCGTTACCACCGAGGTATGAAAAGTTTTATCCGACATTCATTTCTCCGCGTATCAAGAGGTCGCTTAGGCTCATGGAAAAAATCTCTCGCCAAGTCCTCCAACAGGCTCTAAGATACCAAAAATTGGTGAAGTTCGCCAAGGTTGACGTTGGTTTCACATTAAGGAATAGGCCCATGCAGCGTACAGAACAAGATGGCGTTGTCATATCCTGTGATTTCTGTCAAACCGATTGGGATGGCCAATCCGCCATGATTGAGGGGCATCACGGTTCAGTGATATGTCTGGAATGCCTGAAAAAGGCGTTGGAGGAATCGGTCTCGGGGGAAGGAAAATATCAATGCACCCTGTGCTTGCGAATCAATATCCCGGCCTCCCTGCCGCGCTGGCACTTTCCCCATCGCCCGGAAAAACTGGTCTGTCAGGAATGTTTGCATCAGGCCGCCAAGGCCATGAGCAAAGCTGAACATGTAGACTGGACATGGAAACGCTGACGCCAAAAGCTGACGCCAAAAGCCGACGCATCCAAAAAAAGGTGCCTTACATCCTTAATTGGCGCCCGATCGATGAAAGATTAGCCAACTTTCATGCCACCGCCTTTCCTTTCGATGCTGCAGGCCGTCGCGGGTTTTCTCGGCCGATGGAGGTGCTGCATCAGAGGCACATCGTTGTACAGCCACGTATCGCATATACTGAGTCGATATTGTCCGCTAATAATAACGATTGGCGCAATGGAGTTCCATTTCTATCGTAAATCGCCTTTTCTTAGGCTCAACGCCATCTGTGAAGCTCTCTCAGTGAAGCTTTCTTAGGAACACCCATTCTGGAACGCCCACTCTGGAATTGAC
The DNA here is from genome assembly GCA_027313145.1 of Phycisphaerales bacterium. Classification (GTDB taxonomy): domain Bacteria; phylum Planctomycetota; class Phycisphaerae; order WQYP01; family WQYP01; genus JAMDCX01. The sequence continues at coordinate 9,321 of DAHVEJ010000106.1, forward strand.
GGCGGCTGACTTTGGGCTTAGTCTTGCAGCCGCAATAAATCAATGATTCCCGCGGGTACAATGCCCGGTATAATATATATGAGGCTCTTATGATACCGCTTATCGTTATCGCAATTATCGCGCTGATTCTCGTTACGGGAGTCCGAATTGCCCAGGAATACCAGCGCGGCGTTGTATTTCGTCTTGGACGCCACATCGGCTTGCGTGGGCCTGGGCTGTATTGGATTCTTCCCTTGGGCATTGAACGTTCGGTGACGATTGACACGCGTACACGCACTGTTTCCGCGGAACAACAGGAGACCATCACGCGCGACAGCGTAACGATTCGTGTCAACGCCGTGCTTTGGTACCGGGTTACCGAAGCGTCTAAGGCCGTTATAGCGGTCGCTGACGCGTCGTCCGCCGTCTACCAATTGGCATTGACGAGCCTGCGCAACATTATCGGTCGCCACGACCTTGATGAGGTGTTGCAGGAGCGGGATAAAATCAACGGCCTGTTGCGAGAAAATATGATTAGTTCAACAATCCCCTGGGGAATAACCGTCGAACGCTTTGAAATGAAGGACGTTGAATTGCCGGAAGCTATGCAGCAGGTCATGGCAATGCAGGCCGAGGCAATTCGTGAAAAACGTGCCCGTATCATCAAGGCGGAAGCGGAACTGGAGGCCTCGAAAAAGCTAAGCGACGCGGCGCAGCAGATGGCCAATAATCCGGTTGCCATCGAGCTGCGACGTATGCAGATGGTAACGGAAGTGGGCGCGGAGAATAATAGCACGACAGTTCTGATGATCCCATCGGATTTCGTGACGCTGGCACAAAGCTTCAGTAATTACCTGCGACAGCATACCTCCGGAACCGCTGCTAAGCCTTCTGAAGATACGCCCGCCGTCGAGAGTCGAACATCGCAAGCTCAGACGTGATGCGCACCTTGACTTTACCGCGATTGGCTGTGTATCATTTTGTATAGTTAATGGAGTATTACTCATGCCAGTAGTGGTAAAGGTGCGACGATGGGGCAACAGTTTGGGCCTTCGGTTGCCCAAATCATTTACAGTGGCCCAGTCGATCGTGGACGGTACCACCGTTCGCATTGACGGTCTTGAGGTTGTCGATGCGCCGCCGCGCCGCCGCAGTCGGCACAAGCTCAAAGATGTGCTGCAAAGCTATACCAAGCCGCCAAAACAATTGGATTTTCCACCCCTGGGCAGGGAAATCCTTTGAGTCATAACACCTATTTTCCAAAACGCGGCGACTTTATTCACTTCCAAGCTTCGCCATCGGCCGGCCATGAAACAGCCGGTCCGCGTTTCGCGCTGGTCTTAAGCCCCTTGGCGTACCAGAAAAAAACCGGAATGGCCATCGTCTTAATTGGCACGAGCAAGGTCAAGCCGGAATCGCATCCACGTTATGGAAATACAAAAACGATCCCAAGCGGCTTAATTCCTCCGACCCCCAACAACCCCAGCGGGGAAGGAATGCTGTTTTGTGATGCGGTTCGCCAAATCGACTGGCGGGCACGATCCGCGGCCTATGCCGGAAAAGCACCCGCCGAGTTTGTGGAGGATGCGTTGGATCGGTTGCTGGCGGTGATGGAAGATGATGGTGGGTAATGGATAATTCGGTGCTGTCTGAAATCCTGCACGGCATGGCGGAATCGCCGGTTATTGCGCGTATGGTTGATGAGCTGTCCCGCAATCGATACGTCGGTGCTACGGGGCAATGGGGGTCTTGCGCCCTGGCGGTGGCGGCGGTGGTGCAGGCGCAAATGCGCCGGCCGATTTTAATTGGCACCGCCCATCTGGATGATGCCGATGATGCGATCGACCAACTGGAGTTTTTCCGCCCCGGTTGCACGGCCAATCTGTTTCCGGCCTTTGAGGTATTGCCCGGCGAATCCAGCATCTCCCATGAACTTATTGCTGAGCGATTGGCCCTGCTGGCGGATGTCGGCGCGGGGAAAATTGCGGACTTTTACGTTGCGCCCATTCAGGCGTTAATGCAGCCGTGCCCCAACGCGGAGTTGCTGGCCCAGCAACTGATTTCTCTAACACCGGGCGGAAAAATGGATCGCGACGGGCTGGTTCAATGGCTGTCGGGAAATGGTTATTCCCGCCTGGAAGCTGTTGAAAATCCGGGAGATTTTTCCGTGCGCGGCGATATTCTGGATGTCTGGGCCGCGGGACGCCAGCAACCGGCCCGCATTGATTTTTTCGGCGATCAAATTGAACGCATTCACAGCTTTGACCCTGAAACGCTGGGGCCGGCGGATCCGATAGAGCTTCTGCGGATAAGCGCTTTGGAGAAGCAGGCGACGTGGCCCAAGGAACAGACGGTGAATTTTATTTCGGCGTTGCCGGAGGAAACCATTATCTGGCTCATTGAGCCGCAGGAAATCCAGGAGCAGGGCCGCAGTTACATGGATCGATTGCCGGACGGGCGGGGCATTTATCCAGTAGAGGCGATTTTTCGTCTCGTCCAGAAATTTGCATGGGCGCAAATAAGGCAATTTGGCCGCGATGATCGTACCACCATTGATCTGCCGTGCCGCTCGGTGGAGCAATTTGATACCGAACCGGATGCGGCTCTGGCTGAATTGGCCGCCCTGGCTGCGGATAATCAGGTGTTTGTGGTGTGCCAGAATCCTTCCGAGCGCACGCGATTAACCGATCTGATCCATGTGAAGCACCCCGAAGTACTGGATAAAATTTCTATTCCCGTGGGTGATCTGGCGGTGGGCTTTCGCTGGCAACTTACCGGTGTAACGGAAAAAAAGACCGGGGCGGATCATACGCCCACCGATCAGCAGCGCTGGCTGATTCTGGTGGCGCACCATGAATTGTTCCATCGGTATCATCAGCGGCGACGCCTGCGGGCTATTCAAGGTGCCAGGCCGATTGATCACTTTCTGGATTTGCAGCCCGGTGATTATGTCGTGCACGTGAATCATGGCATTGCGCAGTTTACCGCCATGACCACACTGAATCGCGATGGTCGGCAGGCGGAATACATGACGCTGGTATTCGCCCGCGAAGCCGTGCTGCATGTGCCGATCACGCAGATTCATCTGGTGCAAAAATATGTCGGCGGAGCACAGGGCCGGCCGCCGCTGTCAGTGTTGGGCGGCACGAGCTGGAGTAAGCAGAAGGAAAAAGCTTCGGAAGCAGTTGAAAAAATGGCGGCTGACATGCTGGAAGTGCAGGCCGCCCGGGAACAATTTCCGGGTTTTGCGTACGGTGCCGACACGACCGATATGAAGGAATTTGAAAATTCCTTCGCGTTTCAGGCCACGGAAGATCAACTGCGCTGCATCGCGGAGATCAAGGAAGATTTACAAAAAAAGCGGCCGATGGATCGTCTGCTGTGCGGCGATGTGGGCTACGGCAAAACAGAGTTGGCCATCCGCAGCGCATTTAAGGTGTGTGAAGGCGGCAAACAGGTTGCCGTGCTGGCTCCCACCACCGTGCTGGTGGAGCAGCATGAAGAAACTTTTCGTCAGCGTATGGCGGGATATCCGTTTATTGTTGAAAGCGTATCGCGTTTTAAAACCGCCAGTCAGATTCATGACATTCTGGACCGTACCCGCAAAGGCAAAGTGGATGTTCTTATCGGCACGCATCGGTTGATCAGCAAAGATGTGCAGTTCGCCGATCTGGGGCTGGTGGTTATTGATGAAGAACAGCGCTTCGGGGTGGAAAATAAAGAACGCTTGAAAAAATTGCGCCTGACCGTGGACGTGCTGACCATGACTGCGACACCCATTCCCCGCACCTTGCACATGAGCTTGCTGGGCATCAGGGATATTTCCAATTTGTCCACGCCGCCGCGGGACCGGCGCAGCGTGGTCACGGAAGTAATGGGATGGGAAGGTGCCAGAATCAAGCAGGCCATTGAGCGCGAACTGGCGCGCGACGGGCAGATTTATTTCGTGCATAACCGCGTGTGGAATATTGAATCCGTATCCGACAAAATACGACGGCTGGTGCCCAACGCCCGTATTGTCATTGGCCACGGCCAAATGCCGGATCATGAACTTGAGCAGGTCATGCACACGTTTGTAAAGCGGGAAGCGGATATTCTGGTTTCCACAACCATTATTGAAAGCGGACTGGATATTCCCACAGCCAATACCATATTTATTCATGAGGCGGAAAATTTTGGATTAAGTGATCTGCACCAACTGCGGGGCCGCGTGGGCCGCTCGCGTCATCGGGCCTATTGTTATCTGGTAATCAGCGAAAATAAAGCGTTAAGCGAATCGGCGGCCAAGCGGCTCAAAGCCATGGAGGAATACGCCTCACTGGGTGCGGGGTTCAAAATTGCGCTGCGCGATCTGGAAATTCGCGGCGCGGGCAATCTGTTGGGTGATGAGCAGTCGGGCCATATTGCGGCGGTAGGATATGAACTGTATTGCCAGTTGCTGGAAGAAGCCGTCAAACGGGTGAAAAATCAACCCATTGATCGCCCTCCGGAAGTGAACATCGACATCGGCATTTCCGGAAGTTTTCCGCGCACGTATATCATGGCGGAGAAGCAACGTATGGAATTGTACCGCCGCTTGTCGCGGTGTCATTCAATGGAGATTATCGAAGCGTTGCGAAAAGATATTGTCGATGCGTTCGGCCCATTGCCCAAAGCCGCGGAAACCCTGTTCCAACTCACCGAATTGCGCGTACTGGCCGCCGCCTGGACGATCACTAACCTGATGAGCCAACCACCGGACCTGGTGTTTGCCATGCAGGATCTTTCCAAACTTGGGCCGCTGTTAAGCAAGTCGCCGGGGTCCCTGCGGCCGGTAGACCAGAAAGCCATCCACCTGCGGCTGCCCCCCAGTTATTTTGAAGGCCAAACTCTGTTAAATGTCCTGCGAAACCTTTTGGCCAACCCGCCGACAAAATAGCCGGTTGGGGCGGGCGTGCCAGGCCCTCTGGCACCGCTGAGTGTTATACCTGGTGGCAATCTGGTACAACCGATTTCAAATGACTAATCACGTCCTCGTGTCGCTTTCCAGGTGAAAATCCGGAGTTGACGCTCGGCGATAGCGCAAAAAAGGGGATGTGGACTCCCGAGTCTCCTGCGTTAATCCTGATCGGGCGTTTCTTGCAGCGTCTGTGCGACGCGGCGAAATTTCAGCACGGCATGGAAAAAGAATCGTATGGGCTGTAAGATTCCTTAACGCTTTATCGGCAGTTCATGATATAACTGTTCCTGAGGTAGGCCCGCATGGTTGTTACTGTTCAAATCGACGCGCAGCATCGTCTGGGCCTGTATGGCTCGGCGGATCGGCATCTGAAAACGTTGCGCGAATTACTGGGCGTTACGCTTATAGCGCGCGATGACCAGTTAAAAATCAGCGGCGAACCGGCGGCGGTGGAACATTGTGTGGCCACGTTGCACCAGATGCGGCGATTGTTAAAAGAACATCGGTCTCTGAATCAGGAGCATCTCGCGTCGGCTATTCGCCTGGCGGCTCCGGACACGCACATGCAGCATCCGGCGCTTTTGGATGTCACGGTCAGCGGTCGGGCCATTGAACCGCGCACGGCGGGGCAGCGGCATTATGTCAACGCTATGCTGGCCCATGATCTGGTTTTTTGTGCCGGACCGGCGGGCACGGGGAAAACTTTTCTTGCGGTGGCGCTGGCGGTGAGCATGTTGCGGCAAAATAAAGTGCGGCGGCTGGTATTGGTGCGGCCAGCGGTGGAGGCCGGCGAAAAGCTCGGCTTTCTGCCTGGGGATATTCAGGCCAAGGTTAATCCTTATTTGCGGCCTTTATTGGATGCTCTGCATGATATGATGCCGTATGAACAGATTCGGCGGTTCATGGCCAATGACATGATTGAACTGGCTCCCCTGGCTTACATGCGCGGGCGCACGCTGAATGAAAGCATCGTACTGTTGGACGAAGCACAAAACACCACACCCGCCCAGATGCTCATGTTCCTGACGCGCCTTGGTGAAGGCAGCAAAATGGTTGTGACGGGCGACCCTACACAGGTGGATTTGGAGCCGGGGCAGGTCAGCGGCTTAGTCGATGCGCACCGCAAACTTTCCGGGGTAAAGGGCGTGGCGTTTATTGAGCTTGGCCGAGCCGATATTGTGCGACATCGACTGGTTCAGAATATTGTTCAGGCCTACAACCGTGATGCCGATATTCCGGCAAGACGCAGCGCTGCCGCAGCGGCCAAATCAGACGCAGCACCGGGCGCACTAGTAGTGTGATTCCAAAATAACATATCAATAGTTATGGGGGCGTAACCGTGTCGAGTCGATACTTCCACCGGA
>DAHVEJ010000107.1 GCA_027313145.1 Phycisphaerales bacterium
AACCTGCCCGTGGGAATCTAGAAAAGCCACAATCTGGCGGGAAAGAGACCGTATGGCGGTGGCATGAAATTTCTGTACGCTTCCCTGGGCTAAAAGCCCCAGCTTGGCATGGACAATCTGCACATCGGTTCGCAATACGCGCTGGCCGCCGACGGTTGTGGCGTAAGCGGTGACATACCCGGACGGCTTAAGGCCCAGCACCACCGACATGGAATCAATTTGAGAAATGGGAATTTGCCCCGTCGCCGGATGGGCATAACGCACCACAAGCGGTGAAACGGCATAAGTTGGGCCATCATTAATGACTTGCGCGGGAACCACCGGCTTGGCCGTAACTTGGGCGGGCACCGGGGTGGGGGGAATTTGCGCATTAGCGGCCCCGCCGACAAACACCGCTGACAAAACAGCGATAGCGGAACTTTGAATCAGCCGTCGTTTATGACCAGCTGGAGCATGATGGCGTGATGAATTTCGGCTGACAAAACTGATCATGGCGTGCGTTCCTCATTTTTCCGACGAGCAAATTTACCGTCTATGGCCTGTCTGTATCCCGCGGTACGGCGGGAAAGTTAAAGGGATGATGCTACCACGCTTCGAGGTCAGGGGACTGTCGTGAAAATTGACGCGTAGTACCAGTATCGGCAACTCCCGGACGGTCATGCTGAATTTCATCATCACTCTATCTGTTCCTATCAGACTTGGGCGGCAGTATAAGCGCGTCTGATTTATTTTACAATTCTTTTTTTTGGTATTTTTTGGTATTTATCGCCAACCGTCCTCCCGGGGGTTGCATGTTGCGCCGTCGGCCGCGCAGACGGCGCTTCAGGGGAATTATGTATCACCGCGCCAGGATCAGGGCGATAGTTCCCAGAATCACACAATAAATGGCAAACGGTGTCAGGCGGCGGGTTTCAAAATATTTCATCAGGAATTTGGTGCTTAAATAAGCGGTGATGCCCGCGGCAATGGCGGCTGGAATGGTCAGATACAGGATGGCCCGCGCTTCGGGTTTTAACAGGGCCGGTACTTTTAATAACCCGGCTGCGGCGATCACGGGCGTGGCCAGCATAAAGGCAAAGCGGCAGGCTTCTTCATACGTCAGCCCCGCCAATACACCGCCGACAATCGCCACACCGCTTCGGGAAATGCCGGGAAATAAAGCCAGTGTCTGTGCCGCCCCCACCGCTGTGGCCTGCGGAAATGTTAAATCTTCCGCTTTTTTCTGCTGCCGCGCGGCGGATCGTTTTTCGGCAAATTTCTTCATGTAATCTCCCAGAAACATCACGCCGCCGTTAAGGATTAAAAATACGCACACCATCCAGTAATATCGGGGATCATCAAAAAACAATTTGAATTTATTCTCAAACGCCAGGCCCACCAAACCCACGACAATCGTGCCGGCGACCAGCAGCCAGGCAAATTTGCTGTCCTGATCATAAACCAGCTTGCGGCGTTTGACGCTACCGAGATACGCCAGCACAACGGTTCTCCATTGCTTCCAGAAATAAATAACCAAAGCCGCCGCAGTAGCCAGATGCAGGGCCACGACAAAACTGAGAAAATTTTTGTTATTTGTATTGAAATGCCAATGTAGCAGATGCTTGACGATAATAATATGCCCCAGACTGCTGATGGGGAAAAGCTCGGAAACGCCCTGCAATACGCCTAAAAATATTGCTTGAAACAGCGTTAAATGCGTTGTGGCGGCGGTATGCAGCATATAAACAACCTCCTAAAAATCAGGTAACGTTGAACCACATCCCGGCGCTGTGCAACATGCACGTGCACCCTGCGTTTGGTTTTGTACCAGAGGTTCCTAGAATATGCTACTGGAATCTTGTGCGTGCCGGAAAAATACCATGACCCGATTAACCCCCCATCGAATAAAACCCACCCATATGTTTACCCCCCGTTGGGTATACGCGCCAATCACCCGTGTTCTTCTGGCGGTCCTCGTCGCCAATGCCATCGCGTCGTTCGCCATAGCGGCACCAGCACCCGAGAGAAGCAGCTCGCAAGCCCTGTTGCGCCAGGCGATTGCGGCGCAACAAGGCGGCCAGTGGCTTACCGCGCTGGCGGATGTGCGAAAAGCCATCCACGCGGGAAATACCGGAAATGCCGCCATCAATGTGCTCATTGCCGCCGCGCGACAGCAACATCAAATTGGCGCGGCTTATTTACTGGTTGCGGATTTGGCGGCCCAACATCGGCTCAACGCATCGCAAAGCCAGAACATTATTCGAGCACTCATTCGCCAGGGACCCGTACAAAAACTTCCCGAACAGCTCATTAGCGCTCGTAATAACAGCGGCTATGGCACACAGAACCAATGGGCCTGGAGAGATTACCTGCTGGGTGTTGCGGCGGCGGAATGTGGGCAACATCAGCAAGCCATTAATTGGCTTAACGCGGCCCGAATGGCCAAACCAAAGTTCTGGCCCGCAACGGAATTACTGGCCCGGGAGTCGGCCGCCATTTATCACTTCGCCATAGCGCAACGGATACTTAAATCAGCTATTAAAAGCCGGTGGCATACGCAGCGGGCCTGGCAGGGTATTGTCGGTATTTATGCCGCGCAGGACCGGCTGCGCAAGGCTCTGATTCTGGCGCAGGAAGCGGCGGGGAAATACCCCACGAATCCGGAATTTCAGGTGCTGGTGGGGCGCATTTATGGCCTGCGGGAGCAGCAAAACATTCAGCAGATGGTTCTACAACGGACGGTGCACGCATTTCCGCATTTCACGCCGGCGTATTTAGACCTTCTGGAGGTCGCGCAAAGTAGCGGGGACGACTCTTTGGTGGAAGATGTCAGCCATCGGTATATCCGTAATTTTCCCGGCGACGTATTTTCCACAGTTCTGCAGTCGCGTCTGGCGGCTCAACAGGGCAATGTGGTGCTGGCCTCGCGAATTCTCACGGAAGCATTGAAGAATCATCCGGCCAATGCGCAACTCTGGCTAGGCCGCATCGAATTGGCTCTGGCACTCAAGCAGCCCAGCAAGGCCATTTCATTGACCCGCCAGGCTCTAATGCTTAACCCCGACAGCCTGCTATTAAACCAGACGCTTACCCAATTACTGGCCAAACACCCAAGCCAGGCCATCGCCGTGGCCCGGGCGTTTGCTCAACAGCATTTACAATCTCCAAGCGCCCAGCAAACGTATGTTCAAACACTACTGCAATACCGGCGCTTTGCCGCCTGCAAGGCTTTTTTGTATCCCTTGATCACACGCTATCCCACGGCCCGCTGGATTCAACAGTCGTGGGCGGATTATCTCGATGCGTCCGGCAAGTATCCTGCGGAGCGAAAATTTCTGCTCAAAGTTACGTCCGGATCAGTTCCGAGAATCTCGGATCTGCTGCAATTGGCCACGGTAGATTACCAACTTCATGATTCAGCCGGCGCGGAAGCGGCGTACAAAACTGTGCTGCGCCTGGAGCCGGAAAATTCCATGGCCGCTAATGATCTGGGATATACCCTGACGGTGGAAAATAAGGAATTACCGTACGCCCAAAAAATTATTGAGCTGGCCGTAAAAAATCATCCCGGCGATGCGGCCTCACGCGATAGCCTTGGCTGGGTGCTTTACAAGCAGGGACATTACCATCACGCGCTTCAGCAACTGAAACAGGCCGTGGAACTTCCCGGCGGCCAATCGCCGGAGGGCCTGGAACATCTGGGTGCCGCAATCGACAAGCTCGGTCACAGCGCCCGTGCCATTGGAATATGGACCTTAGCACTCAAGCAATACGCGGGAATCCCGAAATTATCGCCGCACCAGAAAAAAATAAAATTACGCATTGAACAGCGCATAAAAAAGGCCAAACTATTTCGGGATATGCAAAAGGCCGGCGGCAAGATGATGTAAGGAATCGCACCAAAATAATTCCATTAATTATGCGACACTTCCGCCAGCTGCCGCCCGTGGCTCAATGCGGCAGCGTTGAGTTATTCGCGGAACGCGGTTTTATCAAACGGTGCATCTTCTCCGTCACGGTTGGTACGATGCGTGCCGGATTCGACCGCGTCTTTGTTTCGCCGGCCCATCCCGCACCCAGCCGCGACGCTGCCGCGTCGGGCTAAAGATCATTTCCCGTGACAGCACTTGCCACCGAATCACGATGTCGCCCGTAGCTCAATGCGGCAGCGTTGAGTTATTTCGGCCCGTCGCGACGGCTGAAGTGATTGATCAATGGCCAACGGTTTTTTTGACCGGAGGTTTCACTAGCACCCGTGTGTTACCGACCGCGGGAATAGCCGGGGGAGAGACCACCCCGCGCGGAAATGGACCGGGGATCGGTGGGCCTATCGTGGGTTTTGCGGCACCGGGCTGAATCGGGGGTGTCGGCATCACACCGCGTTGTTTCCAGAATTTCAACATCGCCCTGATGGTTGATTCTTCCTGCACCTGCGTATTAAACAGCCAACTCCCACCGTACAAGGCGGATTTAAAAAAATGATAATGCTGCGGTTTATGGCCGGAGAGCAACACCAGCAGATAAAGCGGAATGGTGCGATTATCCCAATGCACGCTTTGGCCGTTAAATACAAAGTTGATCTGATTGGCCTGCGGGCGGCAGATTAAATTCAGGAGGTAGGGTGCCGCCAGCAGCGGCTTATATTGTGCAAACAGCTTAATAAAATTGCGGCCCTGCAACATGCTGGGATTCTGGAGAATATCGTCAGTTCCGGATTGCCGCGCCATTTTCTCTGTATAGTTCACCAACATCGATTTCAAGTGCCGGGGGTGCCAGTGCTGCAATAATTGGGCCGCATATTGCCCATCCTGTGCCTGCTGCCAGTAATTGACGAAGTGCATGATGTAAATGTTCTGGCCATTAAACCGCACAACCTGCCGCGTGGTGGCCCCGCTGTACATGGTCATATTGCCCACCGACCGATGGAAGACAATCTGCACCATTTTCTCGGAGGGCTTGCGGTTCCACAGGGCGGCCATGGTTGAAAGATACACCACGCGCCGGCGGTCGCTTAGCAGTCGATCCAATATCCAGTCGCTGTTGCTGCCGGGAATTTTTGCCAACCCCTGGGCCGATGACGCACGGATATCCGCGCGCCGCGCAAAGGCAGCTCCCACCAGTGGCAGCACATCAGGTTCAACGCCCCAGTTAAACATGGCCATGCGTTTTTTCTGCGGTAATTTGATCACCGCCATGGTCCAACGATCCAGATTAATGTTAAAATTCAGCAGCTTAATTAATCGTGTCGCCTGTTCCGGGCCACCGGCATTGATGATGGCCTGCAACTGCATGCCCAGTGCGGTTTGAATAATCTTCGTGGCATGTTGCCGCACGGCATATCGTTCAGAGGATAATTCTTTCAACCCCTGCGCCAACATAGCCGAAACCTTTTCAGCTATTGCCGGAGAAGTTGCCGGGCCGGCGCTTTTGGCGCGCAGGCCGGTGGAACCACCTAATGTGATCATTGCCGTCGCCAGAATGGCAACCGCGACTAACGTCCTAGGCAGCGGGTGTTGGTACGTGGAGGTCATGTGGTCAAGTTACCCGGAACAAACAGTCATCTACAGGCTTTTTATCGCCCGTAGCGGGAAATTTCATTACATTATTTATACCCATTTATCCCCTCGGAAAGAAATCCAAAAGGCTTTACGAATCGGCTTAGGCCTGCACGCGTGACCCAAGGGCATCAAGCACGCTCATATAATTCATGTATGCGTCATAAGGCGATTCATACATGCTGAAGCTCGGCGTATTTAAGTCGCCGAAAAATCGGGTGTTCATATACAGGAAGTGATCGCTGGAACCCAATTTACGCCAGGTGTTTAATAATGCGGCATCCGCGGAATCTTTAACCGGCTGTTCCAGACGATACAACTCCTGCAGCGCGTTGGCCTGCATGGCATTGCCCAGCCAGGGAGATAAATCCCGCTGGGCATCGGTCCAGCAAATATTTCGCGGCACGCTTAATTCCGCCACTGGCTCGTATTGCTTAATAACTTCCGAAGGCGTACTGAAGCGGTCCCCATTTTCCAGTACGAATCGGGGTAGCGCCCGCAGGAATTCAAATATGCCGCTGGCCGCGGAATGCCGTTCTCCAAAAGTTTCGTAATCCATTCCCAGCAGACAGTATTCCCCCTCCGCGCCTGTGCCATGGAGCCAACGGGCGTATTTATCCGCCATCAGCGGCCAATTAACCCAGTCATGGGCGGAAAAGCGCAGCGATAAATCATCACTTAACCGATAATGCCGCAGCAAGACTTTCAGGTGCTCACGCGCCGCTTTATACACATGGCCTGGGCTACGATTTCCCAAGGCTCCCTCCCACCCCTCAGTAATGGCGGCCTGAAAGTTTAATCCTGCCGCCAGACGCCCCACCTCATTGGAGTAAATCAAATTGGTATTCCGGAATATGGTCGGCTTTTGTCCGAAATAATGTTCAATCGTTCGGCTGTGCAAATTGACTTGCGAGGCGAATTCATCCGGGGAATAAAGACACGCCAGACTATGGTGCGATGTTTCCCCGAGAAATTCCACGCATCCGGTTTTAGCAAGTTCCTTCAGTAACGCCACCACCTCCGGCGCGTCGTCCGCAAATTGTTCCAGAGCCGTATTCGTTACGCCCAGTGCCACGCGAAAGGCCGATCCGTATTGCCGCGCCAGATCCAGCAATACGTGGGTGGCGGGAATATAACTGCGGCGGGCAATTTCCCGCGTGTAGCGCCGATTGGCCTGGGTGTCAAAATAATCCGAATCGGAATCAAAAACGCTGTAGCGTCGCAGGCGGAAGGGCTGATGAATCTGGAAATATAAAATCACAGCTACCATAGGGCGTGTCCTGTTCTGACGCACTCCTGCGTCATAATTATAACCATACGGGGATAAATACGGCAGGACGTGCCGTCCTCGCTGTGCCATCCTGTTCGTGCCGAACGCCGGTAAGCGGCCGCGCGGGGCCACTTTTACCAGTCCAGCGTTTTGCGCCATGCTTGCCGGAATTGCTCCACCGGTGCCTTGATGATTGTTTTCCCGTTGATGGATTGCACCACCAGCTCCGGCTTCTGCGTCACGCGGCCCAGAATGCCAAAGGCCAGTGTTCGTAACCGCCGCAACACGTCATCAAGGTGTTCCGGTTTAACTTCCAGCACGTAGCGCGTGGGAGATTCGGAAAATAAGAGAATATCATCACGATCCACTTCCGGATCATGCGGGACGCCCGTTAGATCAATCTCGGCACCTAATTGCCCGGCAAAAAGCATCTCCGCCAGGGCCACGGCCAATCCGCCTTCCGACGGATCATGCGCACTGGCAACCAGCCCTTCAGAGATCAATTTGGCAACCCGTTGATGCACACCCGGTGCGGTCGCCAGATCCACCGCCGGAATGCTGCGGCCGTTCTGCTGATGTAGCGCGTAATACCATGATCCTCCCATGTGCCGATGGGTCTGACCCACCAGCAGTAAATAATTTCCCGCCGCCTTGGCATCCATGGTTACGCAGCGCGAAACGTCAGGCACAATGCTGATGGCGCTGATCAACAAGGTGTATGGGATACAAATACGTTTGCCTTCATCCGTGATAAATTCATTGGACAGAGAATCTTTGCCGGAAATAAATGGCGTGCCAAACGCCATCGCCCCGTCATAACACGCCTGACACGCCCGTACCAGGGCACCAAGGTGCATGCGGTCAGAACATTTCGGCCAGCAGAAATTATCCAACAACGCTGTGGTTTGCGGATCGCCGCCGACGCAGACAATATTACGGATCGCTTCATCCATACCGCTTAAGGTCATTTGATACGGATCCAGATCACCGAGTCGTGGTTGACACCCGTTGGCCAAAGCCACACCCCGCTTGCTTTCGGGAACGGGTGCCAATACCGCCGCATCTCCGGGACCGTCGCCACCGGGGCCGATCAGCGGTTTTATGATGGTTGATCCCTGCACTTCATGATCGTATTGCCGGATAATCCAGTGTTTGCTGGCCAGTGTGGGCATGGCCAGGAGTTGGCATAAGGTTTGGGCATAATCTGCAGGCTCTGCTACGGCGGCCTTGGGCAACACCGGCTCCTGCCACACTGCCTGGCGAATCGGACAGGGCAGGCCGTCATGAATAAATTCCATGTCCATGGAGCCAACATTTTGCCCCTGATACCGCAGCGTCAGTTTGCCTGATCCATCAAATACGCCAATATCCGTGGCTTCCACATCCTCAGCGGCCGCCAATTCCAGAAGCCGGCCAACATTTTCCGGCGCGACGGATACGACAATTCTCTCCTGGGCCTCGCTGATCCAGATTTCCGCATAGTTCAAACCGTCATATTTCAGCGGCACTTTGTCCAATTCCACCGTGGCACCGGTATGGGATCCCATTTCCCCGATGGCACTGGATAACCCACCGGCACCACAGTCGGTAATGGCGTTATACAGCGGCCCGCCATCCCGCGCCTGGAGAATCACATCCATCATTTTTTTTTCAGTAATGGCATTGCCGATCTGAACGGCGTGGCTGAATTCATCGCCATGTTTATCGGTTATTACGTCGCTGGAAAAGGTGGCGCCATGGATGCCGTCTCGGCCCGTGCGGCCGCCGATGAGAATAATCCGATCCCCTGCCTGGGCGTCCCTCTTTTCAGCCAGATGCCGCGGTAACAATCCCACCGACCCGCAAAACACCAGCGGATTGCCGATGTATCGCTGATCAAAATAAACCGCGCCGTTCACAGTCGGAATGCCCATGCGGTTGCCGTAATCCCGTACCCCGGCTACCACTCTTTGAGCGATGCGCCGCGGATGCAAAACGCCCGCCGGCACCTGTTGCGCCGGCGTAGAGGGGTCCGCGAAGAAGAATATATCGGTGCCGGCAATCGGTTTGGCTCCGCCGCCGGTGGCAATGACATCGCGTATGCAACCGCCAATTCCGGTGGCCGCTCCGCCGTAAGGTTCAATGGCGGACGGGCGATTGTGCGTTTCGACTTTCATGCACACAGCCCATTGGTCATCCAGCGCGATAACTCCCGCGTTGTCCTTAAATACGCTCAACGTCCAGGGCTTATTAAGTTCCTTGGTAGCGCGGAAAATCGTGGATTTCACAAGATTATCAATGGTTTGCATCTGATCACCGGCGGTGTGATGTTCATGGACATCGTCTTCATTCAATCCCGCGGGGTGATGAGAAAAATGGATTTTGGCTTTCAGGGTTTTATGAACGCAATGTTCGCTCCAGGTTTGGGCCAGCGTTTCAAGCTCCGCATCCGTCGGTTCGCGGTCCAACTGGCGGAAGTGTTCCTGAATGGCTTTCATTTCCGCCAGGTCTAAAAATAGATGGCCGCGCCTGGACAACTGCTGAAGCTGGTCATCCGTCAGATGGCGAATAGGCACTTCCAGTCGCTTGAATTCATAGACTTTACCGCGCGGAAATTCGGTGGGCGTAAAAGCTGTTTCGTGAACTTGCTCTATGGAATCATTGGCCAGAAGTCGCCGGGCAATTTGGCTGGAAGTTTCCGCCGTCAGGTGGCCCGAAAGCACATACCGCCGCCCCGTGCGCACCTGAATAACCGCTGGTTGCCGAGGTAGATTCAGTAAATCCGCAATGGCCATTTCCGCGCTGCCGGCTACCGGATCCATGACTCCGGGCTTCAAGTGAACTTCCACCAGCCGACCCGCACCGACGGTTTCATGCCCCACCACCACGCGCTCGGTCACCGGGTCTGCCAGTAATTCCGCGGCTATTTTATGCACGTGTGAATGCGTGAGAATATCCGCTGCGCCCTGCAACAAAAATACCCGTGCCGTTTGTACCTGATGCACCTCAGCAATGCCCAATTGCTGAATTTCATGAAGCACCGCAGCGCCGGCCGGATCGTCGGCGGAATTTTGAGGATGAATTTCAACGCGATAAACAGCCATAACGCTCCTGCAACAGGTCATTTCCCGGCACCCGTTTGCCTTTTGGAAATACCTGCCGACATTATGCGCGAATCCCCGCATTTTCGCATCCCCGCCAATGGGCGAGCCGGTCAGCACAGATTATTGGCCAAGCCACAGCCGGATCACGTCGGCACCGGGTTGATCCCGCGAACCCGGTAGGGTGCGTGTGCATTCCAAAATAGCGCCGGCTTTTTGCCGCGATGACACACCCGCGGTGGCAAATGTTTTTTCAGCGGGTACACTTCGGTATTAGCCTGTCTGCATTCGCCGTTGCCGAGACAGGCGCGAAGCTCGGTCCATAGGTTATTGTAAGGGCTGGCACATTGGAAGTTACGACTTGCTCTGAATTAATAATGCCCGCAGATATAGCGGCGTTGCCATTGCTGGAATGTCATAGTGTGCCGGTAGATCAGCATAGACTCATCACATTATTATTCGGCATTGCTTCAGAGGAACCGACGCTTGCTGAAACCATGCGCAGCGTGGTTTGGCTGATCGAGCCGGACGGGCAATCTGAAATCTGGCGACCCGGTAAAGATTATCCGGGCAGCAGCATCTGGTTTGCCGAACCGCGGACCGGGATACTGCTGGGCAATGATTTTCATAAACCCGATGCGGTGTATGCCTGCAAACTGGATGGCACCCATATCGCTTCATTCCGATTGCCGCTGTTATGGGATAACCCAATTCGTCCCTGGCGTTTTCTAGCCACGCCGCAGGGTATTGAATATGTGGATGCCCAAGGCAACTTGCAGCACGTTGCCGACATCGCACAACTAATTCTACGGGCCAAAGGTACCGCCGATGCAATGACCTCCCGTCTGACCGCGGACTGGCGTTCGCGCACATTGCTTCTGCCCACAAATATTCCCGACGGCGACGGGATTCTCTTCCGCTTGAATCGCGTTGGCGATCACCTGCAACTGGATTGCATCCGGACGACGAATAGACTTGAACCTGACTTCCCTTAAGCGTCTGCCTTGGGCGCATTCGCTTTCTGCTCGGCGTTGATCGCTTGTGCCGGATTCGCCAAGGCTCTGAAAACCATTTACGCAATCGATATTTTAAGGCTATAATTCAATTCGCTTTCAAGAGGAGTCGCAATGACGTTGGCTGCGCCGAAACGGGTAGAGATGAGTAAACAAGGAGCTTCGGCCGACGGTCGGCTCCACCGGGAAAATGTGACCAACGCCCTGTTTGAAGGCGATTGCCTATCACTATTGGAACGATTCCCGGCGCATTGCGTCGATTTGATCCTATGTGATTTGCCTTACGGCACAACACAGAATCCATGGGACAGTCCCATTAGTCTCACAGATCTATGGGCCGCCTATCGGCACGTTCTCAAGCCCTCGGGCACAATTGTGCTAACGGCACAAGGCCTGTTCACCGCCCGCCTGATGGTCTCAAATGAAAAGTGGTTCCGGTACAAACTGGTTTGGGAAAAATCGAAGCCGACGAATTTCCTCAACGCCAGACGCCAGCCGTTGCGGAAACACGAAGATATATGCATTTTTGCGCCTCGGCAGTCGGTTTACTTTCCCCAAATGGGTTTTGGCGTCCCGTATGACAAAGGCGTGCGAAAGAATCAGCTCTCCGGCTCCTACGGAGATTTTCTCCCGGCGCGCGTGCGCAGCGAGGGGCAGCGATTTCCCACCGACGTGATTTACTTCAAGACCGCTGAAAGTGAGGGGCAGGTGTGGCACCCCACGCAAAAGCCCGTGGCGCTGGGACAGTATCTGGTCCGCACTTACTCGCGCCCAGGAGAACTCGTGTTGGATAACGCGTTCGGCAGCGGGAGCTTTCTTGTCGCCGCCCTGTTGGAAGGGCGACGTTTCTGCGGTATTGAGCAAAATGATGAGGCGCAGCTTTTTAAGAAAGCCCACATCGACTATATCACGCTGGCTGCGCAGCGCCTTGGCCAAGCGTGGAGTTGCCTTAGCGAGACGGTCCAGCTGGAAATCAACACGATTCAAATACACCGCAAGGGTGAAAGTCCGTGCACGGAGAAGTTCAGTGGCCAGAGCAAAGATTACCTCAAACGAGCGATCATGGGCGATCGAATTAATCACCGCGATCAACTCCTATTCGGCTAACCATCAACGAGCGATCTGCCGCGCCGGGGGTGAATATACGCTGACAGGAGGGGAAACTTCCCTGTTTCCAGACGTTCTTCTTTTCGGTGATCAGCGGTATGGGCTGGTGTTACAGGGCTGGGAACTCAAAATGCCCGACACCCCGATTACAGATCATCAACTGATTGCAAATGCGGAGAAAAAGGCACGACAATTAGGCCTGAAAAGTTTTGTTTTATGGAACGTCCGACAAGCCGTCCTCTATAACCGCTGTGACTCCGGTGTTTTTTCTCCACAATGCCGTTGGGGACCTATCGAAATCCAAACACGCGCGGCGGTAGCGGCAGGCACACAAAAATGGCTCGGCTTGCTACATCAAATACTGGACGATCTAAATGACTTCTTTGAACAGCGACCGGAAACCGCCACTGCCGTGCCAGAGGTACTGGACTGCCTGTTTGCCGATCTGATCGCCCGCCACAGCCCGACGTATGCCGCTGCGCTTACAACGGCACGAAGGAGGCAGTCTAAGTTTCGCGCCCAGATCGACCAATGGTGGATGGAAAACAGGCACGATCATCCCGGATTAAGCGAGACGCAAGCCTTGGCCGAGGCGAATATTCTTAACTGGCTCAACAAGCTGATCTTCGCCCACTGCTTAAAAAGGCTCCGCAAAGAGGCGTTTGCGGTGGATGACATCGTGCAGGGCACGACGGTGGCTCAAACGCAAGAGATGCTCATAAAAATCAGCAAGGCGTGCAATTTCATGGCCGTTTTTCAGAATATGCTTGGGCAAGAGTATGTTGACCAGGCAACCTGGCAATCTCTGCTAGCCGCCAATGCTCTGTTGATCGGCACCCGGCTTGATAAGGTGCCCTCATCGCTTTTGGAACAAACGCTGGAAGGAACCGTCGAGCGCGGCCGGAGGAAGGCGTTCGGACAATTTCTTACCCCGGTGCCATTGGCGGATTTTCTTGTGCGCCTTGCGGTCGATAACATTGAGGGAACCATCCTGGACCCGTGCTGCGGTGCCGGGACCATCGCCCGGGCGGCATATCAATGGAAAAAAAGCGAAAACATCGCCCCTTGCGCCGCCCTCGGGCAGATCTGGGCCAGTGATAAATTTACATTCCCACTTCAACTCGCCACAATGGCCCTTGCCGACCCGGAGACTATTGGGACACCATTGAACATATTTTGTCACGACGCACTTACCCTTGTCGCAGGCCAGGATATTCCCCTGACAGATCCCGCAACCGGTCAGTGTTTTATGGCCCCTTTACCACCCGCTGATTGTATCGTTTCGAATCTTCCCTTCGTGCGCTTCGAGACACTTGGAAGACAGCAGGGTAAAAGCCGCGGCGCGGCACCGGGACCGAGGATTCCCGCACTCGATTCCAAAAGCGACTTATTTGCACACCTCCTCATGAATTTTCCGCGCTTGCTGCGCCCGGGTTCGCGCGTTGGCGTAATTGTTGCAAATTCGTGGCTCGGAACAGGTTGGGGGCGACAGTTTCGTCAGCAATTGGGTAAACGTTTTCATGTGCGCGCCGTTATCACCTCGGCAAACGGGCGCTGGTTTGGTAAGGCCGCCGTCGTTACAAACATCCTATTGCTGGAACTGCGGGACAGCCATGTGCCGGAAAACGCCGATGAAGGCACCAACTTTATTACGACCTTGGAACCTCTCGACAAGTGGAACAAAACCGGCGGCGGGATGGCAGAACTGGCCGGGCAGGCAACGTATCCGGCTCCTGCGAAATCGAATACCCGTTTGCACGTGAGCAATCTCACCACGCGGAAAATCGTGGAAATGGAGAACCTGGGGCTGCAATGGACCGCGTTCTTTGCAAACTTGGATTTCATGGACGTGGCCCGGTCGTCGCTTGTACCGGCCAATAGCATATTCAGCGTCAACCGGGGCGAAAGGCGGGGCTGGGACAAATTCTTTTACCCACAATCGGAATCGGGGATAGAACCAAAATTCCTCAAACCGGTTGTGATGAATTCGAAACGGCATTCCGGACTTATCGCGGGGCCGGATGCCCAAGCCTTCTGCTGCTCTTTAACGCCGGAGGACTTAATCAGGAAGGGCTGCCGTGGCGCGCTGGCTTGGATCAACAGGTACAAACTACAGACAAATGGCACCGGAAAGCCACTGCCGCAGGTGCTGCGCCGCCCGGGCTGCCAATGGTACGAGATGAAAGCATCTGCACTTGCGGATTTTGCAATTCCCATTAACCCCGACGCTCGGCTTTGCGTGTTCCGGCTGAAAGAACAAGCATTTGTCAATCAGCGATTCATCCGGCTTACGCTCCGCGATCCTCCACGTATTGACGCTGAACTCTTGCACGCGCTGTTGAATTCGACCTTCGGAATGTTCCTGATCGAGGCGGCTGGGTTCGGCCGCGGTTTAGGAGTCTTAGACCTTAACGCAACCAAGCTATCGAAAACCTTTCATATTCTGGATCCCGGTAGACCCGATGCAACGGCTGCCGCAAGGATAAAAGCATATTTCCGCCCGTTGCTTGCGCGCAATATAAAAGAACTACCAAAAGAGATTGCGTGCCCGGACCGGCTGGATTTTGACAACTGTATAGCTGAGGTTTATGGATTTGTCGGTCTGGAACAAAGCGTCCGGGAGGCCGTGGAATTTCTTTATAAAGTCCGTAAATCTGCAAGGGACTAATCGACCATTATCCGGGTTCGGGGGCGCGAATGGATGGCGGATCCCACCATTCGTCACGAATCAGCTGAAGAATTCGGCCCGTTATTTCTTATCATTCCGGAATCAATTTCCCAAGTTCTGGAGGATATGCCCCGCAAATTCGCACTCCGGGCGGATCAAATACATCGGGAGGACGCTCCGCTGATCCCGGCGTACGCCATCCGCGAAGCAGTTGTGAACGCGGCAATGCACCGCAGTTATTGGCGGACGCATTCTTCAGATCGATAAGAAGCATGGTTCTCTGGCATTGGCGGGCCGGAGAATCCAACTTGCGATTCGTGCGGATTTGACAATCCACATGACGTACAAAGAAGCCACGCTGATCTGGCGTGCGGTACCGTAGCGGCCGGCCAAAGCGCTGGACAATACACCGAAAGCTCTCTGCAGAAAGCCACAGCGCCCAGGTCCCAATCACCCTTGGCGGCGGGGTATGTAAAGGGCGTTCCCGGCGGGCGTTGTCGGCGGCGAAATCAAGCCCGCTCCGCTCCGGGGCGGTTCGCTGCGCTCACCGCCCCTACGCTGCGCAGGCTTGACTTCGCCACCCATGGGGTGACACTTCTATTGAAACGAGTACCCGTGACATTTCTATTGAAACAGTACA
>DAHVEJ010000108.1 GCA_027313145.1 Phycisphaerales bacterium
TTGCCGCGATCCTTTGCAGTGCGGCCTGGAATATTGAGGCTCTGGTAGCGTTCCGGTTTGTGCTGGGTATGGGCATCGGTGCGGATTATCCTATTAGCGCTACATACATGGCCGAGTTCATGCCTAAAAACAAACGCGGCGGCGTAATCACCTGGACCTTCGGCCTGTGGACAGGTGGGGCTATTGTCGCAGGTTTGGTGGCGTACAGCCTGCTATCGTTTGGCCCCATCGCCTGGCGGATTATGCTGCTGATTGGCGCAGTGCCGGCGTTGTTTGTCATCTGGTTGCGGCGTAATTTGCCCGAGTCGCCAAGGTGGTACCTGCGCCATGGGCAGGCGGAAAAAGCGGCGGCGGTTTTAGCGCGTGTTGATCCCACTATCACACCGGCTGATCTCCAGGCCATATTGGCGGCGGAGCAAAAACGGGCCGTGGCACCTAGAACGCCATGGCGTGTGTTATTTCAAAAGCGCTATATTCGCTCCACGCTGCTGGTGTGCATTCCATGGTTTATCATGGACCTTGTGGGTTATTACCTGACCATTTACACGCCGCTGATTCTCGGCCATCTCGGCTTTAAGACGGCACACCAGCAAATACTTGGTTCGGCGATCCTCTCCGTCACGTTTTTACTCGGTTATGTGCCTTTGGCACTCACCGTGGATCGCATCGGGCGCATCTGGCCGCAGATTATTGGCTTTGTCGGCAGTGCGGCGGCCCTCGTACTCGTGGGCGTCACCGCGATGAACGTTCCCGCCCACCAGGTGATGAAACATGGCCACGCGCAATGGGTGATGCAATACAGCACGCTGGCATTGGCCATGGTGTTTCTGGGAATGATGCTCTCACAGGCTTTTAACGCTTTTGGCCCCGGCAATACCACGTATGTTCTGGCGGCGGAAGTATTCCCTACCGACGTGCGCGCGGCGGGTCATGGCTTTGCCACCGCTTTTTCCCGTCTGGGAGCAGTGGCGAGCACGTTTTTTCTCCCCGTATTAGGCAAGGCGATTGGCACGCCAAAACTGCTACTGGTCCTGGCCGCGGGGTCGGTTTTAGGGGGTGTGACAACTTGGCTGTTTCGTATAGATACAACCAATAAATCATTAGCGCAGGAACCGTAATCGGCGCGGCAATGCCCATCCCAACCATGCCGTGTCATTAGCTCAATGCGGCAGCGTTGAGTTTTCCGTGGAACGGGTTCCGATGACACAATACGGTTCCCCCGTCACAATGGGTACGCCCCGTGCCGGACGGCACTGCGTTCTCGCCCGCCGCCCCGTACCGCATCAAACCGTGACGCTGCCGCGTCAGGCTACAGTTTCAGTTTTCGCAACCGCAGAGAATTGGAAATAACCGATACGCTGCTGAAGCTCATCGCTGCCGCGGCGATCATGGGGCTTAGCAGAATGCCGAAAAATGGATATAAAACGCCCGCGGCAATCGGTATTCCCAGAATGTTGTAACCAAATGCCCATAAAAGATTCTGGCGGATATTCCGCATCGTCGCGATGCTTATGTGCCGCGCCTGGAGAATGCCGGCTAAATCTCCGTGCAGCAGAGTCACACCCGCACTGGCGATGGCGACATCCGTACCGGTACCCATGGCAATGCCCACATCCGCCTGCGCCAGGGCGGGCGCGTCATTAATGCCGTCGCCTGCCAGAGCCACTTTTCGTCCCTGACTTTGCAGGCGGCGCACAGCCTCGGCTTTTTGCTGCGGCAAAGTATTCGCTTCGACCGCGTCAATACCCACGCGCCGCGCAACGGCCATGGCCGTGGCCTCGTTATCACCGGTGATCATAACCACCGACAGGCCCAAAGCCTTTATACGCTTAACCATTTCCGCCGCTCCGGGCCGAAGAGGGTCTTGCGTACCCAAGAGACCCACAAATTTTCCCTCCGCCGCCACATACATAATTGTCTGACCGGTGCTGCGCAGAACTTCTTCTTGTTGTGACACGGATTCAATAGAAATCCGCAGCTCTCGCATCAGGGCCGCATTGCCGATGGCCACATTCTGACCCTTGATTTTGCCACGGACTCCCTGTCCGCTGGTCGATTGAAATTCCTCTACCGGCAACAGCGCCATGCGCCGGGCTTGGGCGGCGGAAACAATGGCTGCCGCCAGCGGATGCTCACTGCCACGTTCCAACGAAGCGGCCAACTGAAGTAAATCATCAGCGGGAACGCCCGGCTGCGGCTGAAGTGTTACCACTTTCGGATGGCCCTGCGTCAACGTACCGGTTTTATCCAGAGCGATGGTGTCAATTTTTTCCATGACTTCAAGAACTTCCGCGTTTTTTATCAGCACACCCGATTGGGCCGCCCGGCCAACACCCACCATGATGGACATCGGTGTGGCCAACCCCAGGGCGCAGGGGCAGGCGATCATCACCACCGCCACCGCATTGACCAGCGCATAGGCCATCGCCGGCGCGGGGCCAAAGATGGACCATAAAATAAACGTCAGAATTGCCGAGCCTACCACTGCGGGCACAAATATTCCGGCAACTTTATCAGCCAGACGTTGAATCGGCGCGCGGCTGCGCTGCGCCTGGGAGACCAACGCCACAATTTGCGCTAACAGCGTATCGGCCCCGACTTTTTGCGCCTCCATCACCAGGCCGCCGGTGCCATTCACCGTGCCCCCAATGACTTGATCCCCCGCCGCTTTGAGCACCGGAATGGGTTCCCCGGAAATCATGGATTCATCGACGGTACTTGAACCTTCCAGCACGATTCCATCAACGGGAAGTCTTTCCCCGGGACGCACTTGGAGTTTATCCCCCACGGCAATCTGTTCCAGCGGCACATCCTGTTGATTGCCGTCGGCGGCAATTAGCCGGGCACTTTTGGGCGATAAATCCAATAGTTCCCGGATGGCCGCACCGGTTTTACCGCGTGCCCGCAATTCCAGCATTTGCCCCAGCAGCACCAGCACGACAATCACTGCGGCAGCTTCAAAGTATGTCGCCACCAGGCCGGGATGAACTTGAAATGCCGGTGGAAAGATTTGCGGCACCAGCGTGGCAACAAAGCTGTACACATAGGCCACGCCCACGCCTAAACCGATCAGCGTAAACATGTTGAGATGCCAGGTTTTAATGGAAGCCCACGCCCGCACGAAAAAGGGCAGGCCGCACCAGAACACCACCGGTGTAGATAAGAAAAGGTTGACCCAGTTTACCCACGCCGACGTGTTGAGATGGGCAATCTTTAAATCCGCCAGCATGGATAATATAAACACCGGCACCGCCAGTGCCAGGCCAATGCGGAAACGCCGGGACATATCCACTAATTCCGGATTCTCCGGTTCGCCGGCCGCTTGAACTTCCATTGGCTCCAGGGCCATACCGCACTTGGGACAAGCGCCGGGCTGATCACGAATAATTTCCGGATCCATCGGGCAGGTATAACGCATTGCCTTGCGAGCAGGGGGCGATGATAAATCAAGTTCCAGGGCCATTCCGCACTTGGGGCACGCTCCCGGCTTATCACTGCTGATCTCCGGATCCATAGGACAGATGTATTTGCGATTTGCGGCCCCAATCGGCGCTGCCGGACCAGCGGTCAATGCGGCGGCGGGCGTTGTCCTCATCGTTTTTGCGGAAACTCCCAGTTGCACCAGACCGCCACCCCCCGGCTTTAATGGCTGCTTATTGAGATATTTTTCCGGATCGTTCTGGAATTTTTCTAAACAGCCTTTGCAGCAGAAATAATAGGTGACACCCCGGTGCTCCCATTTTTCCCGCGCGGTTTCCCTCGCAACATTCATGCCGCAGACTGGATCAATCGCCGTCTGGGCGACAACGCTTGCTTTCACGTATTGCTCCGGGTGAAGCAGGAATTTCTCCAGGCAGCTTTTACCACAGAAATAATAGGTCTGGCCGCCATGCTCGCGGTACCCCGCCGCCTTTTCGGGCGTTATCTTCATGCCACAGACTGGGTCAAGCGTCTGGCTGCCCTGCAATGATGTATCAGTTGTTATATTCTCGGTATTCATCGTTTACTTCGTCCGCTTAATGGTCCAGATGGGATATGAGTTTCACAAGTTCATCGCAGGCGGCATCAGCCTGCGCCCCGCCGGACCGGATCTCATGCGCAACACAATGCTTGACATGATTAGCCAGCAATTGCCGTGCGACACCCGAAAGAGACTTTTGCGCGGCGGCAATCTGAATAAGAATATCCGCGCAGTACCGGTCCTGTTGCACCATATCATGCACACCGCGAATTTGACCTTCAATTCTTTTGAGGCGATGCAGGTTGGCCTTTTTCTTATCCGCATCCACCGCGAAAGCATTCCCGCCGGGGCCAAACCGCCGCAATATCGGTAGAGAGCAGTCAGCCGGGTCAGAGGAACTGCCATGTTGACCGGCCGGCCTGGGCCTTGGGTTCCGGCTTTTTACATTCTTAGGCATACAATCGCCACTCCGTCTTATATACCCCCACGGGGTATATGACACATCCTAGCGCAACAGGCAACAGGAAGCAAGTAACCGTGGTATCCGCCACCCCGTACGACCCCCACAAATACCCCCCACCACCCTAACGTGTCCGTCCTACGAACCACATCTACCGGGGAGTTTTCTAATAGGGGATAATCTGCGGGCATGAGGAACGGATTATCAGGCCTGCCGAATCAGAATGCTTTTGTTTTCAGCGAGTTGGCGCTGTTTCCAGACATCCGGCAGCCATTGGCGGACCTGCGTGATGGGTGTGGAGGGCAGATTGGCCAGCAATTGCGTGAGATACAATTCCACATTGATCTCGTGGCGGCGGCAGGTGCTGGTCATGCTGGCCAGGATGGCGGCGGTTTGGCCGCCGCGGACCGACCCCACAAACAGGAAGTTCTTTCGCCCCAGGGCAATACGCTTCATTTCCTGTTCCGCCAAGTTATTATCCATGCGTACCGCCGGGTCTCTGGTGAAGACATTCAGGGATTCCCATTGGTTCAGACAATACCCGATCGCTATGCTCACCGGATGCTTGGGCAGCACGGTGGCTTTCCAGTGCAGCAGTTTCTCATGCAGTTGATTCAGAATCGGCACACTTCTCTCCTGGCGCAGGGCCAGATGGGCCTGAGGATCAAGGGTCTGCTTTTGAGCCTGGCGTTCCAGATCAAAGAGCTTACCTATCAGGTGCTCGGCCTCCTTGGCAATCTCCGGTGCCATGGGACTGACATCCGTGAACTTTCTACGCGCATGGGCCCAGCAGCCCGCCTTGGTCATGCCTCCCTCCACGCAGATACCGTCATAGCCCCCATACGCATCGGCCAGCAGTGTCTGATTAAAGCCTTTCAGAAAGGTCGCAGGACCATCCCGACTACGACTTTCGGTAAAGTCAAAAACATTGTAAGCGTGTTCCGCATCACCCCGGTAAATCCACATCCGGGCTTTTTTGGTCTTTTCCTCAGCCAGCAGCGGCATGATCGTGTCATCCGTGGCCGTGACATGGCTGGCTTTGACTTCCTGAACCATGACGTCATATACCGGCTTAACCAGATCGGCCACATCGGTCATCCACTGGCACATCGTGCTACGCGTAACGTCAAATCCCTGGCGGGCAAATATCCCTTCCAGACGATACAGCGGCAGATGGTCCGCGAATTTACTGCTTACCACATACGCCAGAAGCCCCGGCCCCGGCAATCCCTTGGCAATGGGAGCCGCAGGTTTATCCGCCAGAACAATCTGCGAACCGGTCTCGGCGGCGGATTGCTCACAGCTTCGGCAGACGTATTTGACTTGGATGTGCTCAATACGCACAAAGTGGGCCGGAATACGTTCCACCTGCCAACTGGAATCCCGTCCCATCTCCTGCCGCCGCTGCTGGCATACCGGACAGGCTTTTTCCGATTCCGGAAGGTCATGAATGCACTGCTGTACCGGCAGGTGTTTCATATTCTCTACATCCCGCCGTCCTCTGCGAATATGCCGCGTGGGTTCTGTAACGGCCGGTGCAGGTGCCATGCCCGCCGTGGCGGGGTCGGTCGAAGCGGGTTCTGTCAGGGAATCCTGGGACGATTCCAGCGGCTTTTCTTCCAGCAGTTCGGCAAATTTCAACAACAGTTGTCCGGTGCTGATCTTATCGGAACGGGAGCCGTAGTAGCGTTGCAACAACACATTAAGCCGGTATTGCAGACGCAACTTGTCCATGGCCAGATCATCATTACGCTTCTGCAGTTCTGTCAGACGAGTTGTCAGTTCCGCCTGGCGAGCCTCAACAACCTGTTTCTGAGACTCCCATTGCCGGGCTTGCTGTTCCAGTGTGTCAACACGGTTCTGAACGGCGATGATCTGCTGCAGGTGTTCCTGCCGCTGCTTACGCAGCAGGGCTTTGAGCAAGGCGGGATCATCAGGTAACGCGGCGTTCAACATGACAGGGAGTATAACGGATCGGGCTTATCATGTCAAGTCATATTGTCATGTATATCACTATTATTTTTGTTTTATGTCCCGCCTGCAGGCCCCCTCGCCGCGATTGTGAGGTTCACGGTCGTCGGAGGCTTTACGTACCGCGGGGATCGTCGGATACTGCGCAGATCAATACCTTCCAGCAACATCGCCAGTTCGCTGGCCGTGAGTTCCACGGCAGCGGTGGCGGCGTTATCCGCGGGCCTGGGAATCCGAAATGTGCCTTCCTCCAGTCGCTTATACCAGAGCGCCAGGCCGTCGCGATCCCAGTACAGGATTTTCAGACGATCTCTGCGGCGGGCGGTAAATAAAAACAGGTCCCCGGACAGGGGATCCGCCTGCATGGCCTGCTGAACCATCTGGGCCAGCGTATCAAAGCCCCAACGCATGTCCGCAGGGGTCAGGCACAGATATATTCGCATGGGTGCACAACGATCCATATCCCGAAGGCTGGGCAGTGTTATCATCCTAAAGCCTCCACGGCCGCAAGCACTGACCGCAACTCCTGCGACCCAGCGGGCACATGCGCATGAACACAACGCCCATTGGCCAGGTGGATATGAAGTTCAATCTGTGCAGCCAACGCTGTAAGAGGCGATGTGGCCTGAGGATCGGCAAGGGGAGCGGCTCTGGAACCGACGCTTGCGCGGGCTGGCAAATCTCGGCCCGATTTGCCGCTGCCGACCGGTGGCGAAGAACGCACCGGTCGGCCATCGGTTACCGCCACCGGCACGAATACCACCGGTGCGTCGGCCACTTGAGTGGATTGCGATAACTTACGCTTCCAACGCCAAAAGGCCTTATCACTGATCCCCTCCCGACGGCAAAACGCCGCCGGCGTCAGTCCGCTTTCACGCTGCAATTCCAAAGCCAAAATCCAGAATTCCCGCCCGTGATGCCTTGACCCCGGGGCCGGTTGTCCAACACGTTCCATCGACATCGCTTGTCTCCTTTTGCTTGCGACGCCAACAGATTCTCATACCCTCATCCGCAATGGAAGACGGGGTTCATAGGACGGACACCCCTAACGTCAATAACTCATCCCCAATCTTAAATTGACATCCCCCGACGCCCTTCCTGAAATCCCTACTTCGTCCATTCCTCACGGTACTGCCGGATGAATTCAGGCGAAAGCCTCCGCGACAATCCGATTCCGTCCAGCACTTCCTCAAGTGAAACGCCCTGCTCTGGGCGATTCAAACTCTGATCGGCCCGCTGCCCAATTGCTGTCACCTGTAACCTGTGCCCTGTCCCCTGTCCCCTGTGCCCTGTCACCTGTCACCTAATACTTCCGGTCCAGCAGGCGGTAGCCGATTGCTTCGGTTACGTGCGTGGGGGTGATTTTTTCTGTACCTTCGAGATCGGCGATGGTGCGGGCCAGGCGGCGGACTTTATCGAAGGCTCGGGCGCTTAAGCCCAGTTCTTCCATGGCCTGTTTCATCAGTAACATGCTGGTGTCATCCAAGGGGCAGAAATTTTTCAGTTGTTGCGTGTTCATGCTGGCGTTGGTGACGGTGGAACTGGCTCCAAACCGCTGCGCCTGAATCGCCCGGGCCTTTTCGACATCCTTGCGCATCACCGCGGAGCTTGTACCCACCACTTTGCTGGTTAAATCGCGGTAGGTCACCGCCGGCACTTCCAGATGAATATCAATGCGGTCCAGCAAGGGGCCGGAAAGTTTACTCATGTATTTGTCCATCGCCTCCAATTCGGTGGATTTGGCCTTCCGCCGATCCACCGTGCCCTTGCCGCTGGCGGTGGGATTCATCGCGGCCACAAGCATAAAGCGCGCCGGAAAAGTGACACTGGCGTGCGCTCGGGCGATGGTCACCGAACCGGATTCCAGCGGCTGGCGCAGCATTTCCAGAACATGACGGGAGAATTCCGGCAACTCATCGAGGAACAATACGCCATGATGCGCCAAGGATACCTCACCGGGCCGCGGTATGGTTCCGCCCCCCACCAGCGCCGGGGCGCTGGCCGAATGGTGCGGCATACGCACGGGCCGCGTGCGCATCAGGCTGCTGCCTTTGGGTAATAAACCGCAGGCGGAATAAATCCGCGATGTTTCCAGAGCTTCCTGTCGCGTCAATGGCGGCAAGATGGTGGGCAGGCGCTGACACAACATGGTTTTGCCCGCCCCCGGCGGCCCCAGCAGCAGCACATTATGCCGGCCAGCCGCCGCAATTATTAACGCCCGTTTGGCCATTTCCTGACCCCGCACATCGGCAAAATCCAGGTCGTAAACATCCGGTGAAACCTGCGTGTCAACTTCATCCACCTGTTCGGGCACCAGTTCCAAGGCCCCGTTAAGAAATCCCGCCAGGGTGGCCAGAGAATCAATGGCATATATGTCAATATCTGGTACCACCGCCGCTTCACGCGCATTGGCCGGCGGCAACAGCAAGCCGGTATAGCCCCCCGCCGCCGCCAGCATGGCCATGGAAAGTGCCCCCTTAATGGGCCGCACGGAACCGTCCAGGGCTAATTCACCGGCGACCAGAAATTTTTTATGGCCATCGGATGTGATCTGTTTTCCGGCATGAAGAATTCCCAGCGCAATGGGCAGTTCCAGGGCGCTACCTTCTTTTTTGATATCAGCCGGGGCCAAGTTCACCAGCAATTGTGTATCCGGGAAACGAAATCCACTGTTGATCATCGCGGTGCGAATGCGATCCAACGCCTCTTTGACGGCGTTATCCGGCAGGCCCACAAGCAGGGGTTCGCCATATTCCTTGGCGGCAATATTCACTTCAACTTCACATTTGACCGCTTCAATACCCTGCAGCACGAAGCTATGAACCTTAGCCAGCATTAAATTCTCCCGTTACGAACAAAAACTAAGGTAAGCGGAGCGGAAAGAAATGCCAAGCGCCCGGGAAGTTTAGGTGACGGGTTACAGGGGACAGGTGACAGGGAATGGATACACATAGCCCCCGGCTTGCCGGGGGCCGTGGGCTGGAATGCCGCCGCGAGCGCTGAAACAGTTGAACCCGCAGAACTACCCGCCATTGGTAACGCCGCCACATTCCCGCAATCGGGCCAGGTGCGACGCCCGCGGAACGCGGCGAGGCCGCCTCGCCCGCTAAACATTTGCCCCCGCCCTGTAACCAGTCACCTGGCGCAAGCGTCATTGTGGCAAAATCTTCAGTGCCACGATGTGCGGCTGAACGACCGCGCCGTTGTTACAGTAGGACCGATCCACGATGGCGATAAACCGGCGGCTGCCTTCCAGAATGAATTCGGCGTACTGGCTCGTGGGGTCGGTGGAGATGCTGCCCTCGTTATACACCTCGTTGGTGGGGGACGAACCCACCACGATTCCTTGGTTGGCGTTGTACCAATCGACTGGTGCGTAAGGGGCGGTACCCGGGCTAAGCGCGTGCTCCGCGCTGTACGCCGGATTCAGGCGGAGGGCCTGCACGAGGCCGTAAACGGCGAAGGTGTCGCTGCGGACGGAGATAAAGTTTTCGACATCCGCCCAGGCGGCGTCGCGCTGTTGGATTGTGGCGGGCAGGACGGGCAGGGCGGTTGGAAAGAGAGGCGCTCCAGCAGCGGTATGCGACTCGACTGTTGGGATAAACGCTACCAGCAAATCAGCCGGGGACTGAAATCCGACGCCACCAAAGCCGCTGTAACCGGTGTTCGCTCCGATTGTGTAGCCGGTGGGAACCTTTTGCGTCAACGGGGTGATGGCAACGCCCGCGGCTTGTCGCTCGCGAAAACCAATGGCATCAGCCACCAATTGGTAGACATCGGGCGAAGCAGGCACGACGCTGCCATCCCAGAGCGCCCCGTCTTCCGAAAACGCGGAATAGAGCACGTCAATTCCTGCGGTGTTAATATTTATTTTGCCCGGCTGGCGCACCAGATCAGTAGCTCCCTCTGGAAGCGCGATTTGGGCGGTTGGGTTAGATTGCGAACGATCCGTAAGCGTGGCGGTGGAAAGGAATGTCGGAGGGATTTCGCCGGTGTTTGCAGCCGCAACTTCCGGATCGCCGAAGCCGGCGTCCACGGCAGTGTACGCAGCTCGCGGATCGTATGCGAAATCGAAATATAGCGCGGATTCAGTGATTTCCGAAGAAACGGTCCCGGCTGGCGAGCCGATTGGAACGGGGATAATCGGGTCCCCCGCGGTTTGGGCCAGCGCGACGTAGTACATGCCAAGATTGGCCGGAGGTACGTAAGCAGTGTGCGGGCCGGCGGCGGCGATGTTGGTGTCGATCTGCTGGGGGAGGGTTTCGGTAGTCATAGCGCATTCGCGGGCGACGCAATTGAGATCGTCAATGTTGGCGAGATTGGTTCCTGCCGTGGCTCCCGGCGCGACCTGATCGCCACTGTACCAGCGGTCATAAAGGATTACGCCCGGTTCACCCGATGTCGCAACAACCGGGTTCGCGGAACCGATGCTGCCGACAGTTATGACAGTACCCGTGCTCGTGGTCGCCCCGCTGGAATCGCATCCCCAAATGCCGTCGCTGGTACCCGCATTTTCCTTGGAGACATCGTAGTACTCCGAGGTATTGTTGGGTATGGTGGCCGGGATTGTGATGGACATGCTATCCACGGTGACGCTGCCGCCCCCACCCACCACGCCGTTGCGGATAAGGTTTACCACAACGGTGCCACCCATCGTTGGCAAACCGGTGGAGGTGATGACGAATCCGTCGCCGGCGGCCTGCGTGGCCAACGTTCCGCCCTTGTAGGCCAGAACGCCAAACATATTTTTTCCGACGGCGGTTGAGCCGCCGAGGCTGGCACCGGTGAGAGGGATGGCCGGGGATATCCCAGTAATGCTGATAGAGTACTCGGAGCAAGGCAGAGAGTTCGCGGTGGCATTGGGGAACGGATTAACAACCTCAACGGCCCAATCCGTGACGGTTGTTTTACCACCCTTCGCGGTAAGCTTAATCTCCACTTCATTAAGAAACGGCTGGGCCGTTGTGCCCATGCAGGCCACGCCGGCGGGCACTGTGGCCGGGAGCGTGGCGGAAATGGTAGTGCCACCCATGGGGACGGTCAGCAGGTTGCCGGCACCGAGGTACGCCGGGGAGGCGGCATAGTCAGAAGTGCCAAAACGGTAGGTAAAATAATTCGCGAGGAATTCGCGCGCGTGCTGGGCGTTGTAGCCGCTGGCAACCATGGCGGTGTAGAGGTTACCGGCCAGCGCGGCGAGTTGCGGGGAGGTAGTTACGCTGGCGTTGAGATTCACCTTTGGCGGTGCGGTATCGGTGCCGGTGACGGTTGTCCACGGAGAGCCGACGGTACCCGTCCATAGGTTGACAGGTGCCACATCGCGGCCAAATGAATAGGTGGTGTACAGCCCGCGGTAGCCGGAGCCGAAGCCGTTTGCTTCCAGCCCAAGCGTGTTGGGCATAAGTGTAGCAACGCGCGAGTAAAAGGGCGATCCGAACGCTTCGCCGCCGGCACCGGCACCGGTGAGTAAATCCATGGCACTGTTAGTGCCAAAGAGAGATGTCGTAAATGCCGCGGGCGGGACGGTGGGGTAGGTGTACGCCGCTGGTCCGCTGGAGGGGAATTGCAGTTCATATTCGCTCATGGCAGATTGCCAGATGGGCAGGCTATAAAACGTGGTAGAGTTGGGATATTTACCAATACGGCCCGGCGTGGTACCGAGGGGGCCGCCGCCGATTTGAACGGGCGTACCCTTGCTGGCGGCAGCGGTAAAATCGACGGGGTCAATATTCAGGTTCGCCTGGTTCAGGATCGGGGCAGATCCAATGAAGGCACCGTAGATGCCGTAGGGATCCGTTGCTTCGGCGGTGTTGCTGCCAGCACTGGTGTAGGCATTGGCAATCCAACCGGTGTTAAGATTTAGAAGCGAGGACGTGTCCATGATACGGACGGCAAAGCGATAGCGCGTTCCATTGGGATCACTGTAGGGCAGCATGTTCCACATGGCGTCGAGTGTGCCATCGGGCGAAACCGGTATGCTGCCTGGAACGCCGGGGTTGTACGCCGTGTTGTAGGCCCAGCGCGACTCGACGACGGCGGCGTTGGGTACGACGACATTCGTCGCGCTTGCGGCCGCGCCGCCGGGGAGCGACCAGGTGAGGTCGTAAAGTCCGGTGGTTGGGTCGTAGAGATATGGTGATATTGCGCTGACCAGCGGCATGGGGGGGACTGTGCTGGCGCTATACCCGGCAAACCCGTGCGCCGGCGATGATGCGCCCATCCACGTGCCGCTGGTGGGAAGCGAGGGCGCGGCGTTCGGCGTCCCCGTGTACACGTAACGCCCGAAGCCGGCCGCATTGAAGGCCGCGTTCTCGGGCACGTAAAGCACCTCCTCGCCCGGCGCATAATAGCTAGTAGGCTCCCACGGGGGGTTATTCACCAGCCACGGTTCGCTGGGGGCGTACTGAATCGGGCCGGGCTGCGCGCCGGCGGTTACGGATTGGTAAAACTCGTTGGCTGTCGCGGGCGTGTATGTCGCGCCGGTGTATCCTGCCCCGACTTCCGGATAGTCCCAGAAGCGGGCGATTTGGGGTGTGGCGGGAACGAAAGTCCCGCCGGAGATTGTGCCAATCGCCAAGGTTTGGCCACCCGTATCCAGTGTTTGACTCAGCATCAATCCACGCACGGTATTGAGCACCCCCTGCTGGGCCATATTTAAGCTGGCGGAGGAATTGCTGGCGTAGGCGGATTTGCGATCAGTACTGGCCATGAGAATAAAGACGGTACCCAACAGCGCCAGCAGAACCAGCAGCGCGATCACGAGAAGCAGAATCATGCCGGCGCGGCGGTGCGCGGCGCGGCCGCTCAATGAATAATGAGTAATGAGACGGCCTTGCGGCCTTAATGAGACGCTGCGCTGCGCTACACTTAAAAGCGCAGGAGTCTCAATGGCTTGTTGGTCATTGGTCATCAATCTTTGATCAGTGTTTCGATTATTTTTCATGGTTTATTCCTCATAGTTAGAGGCACTTCATTTTTTATTAAGGCCGCAGAGGCGGCCGTTTCATTAAGGCCATCAGGCCGTCTCATTAAATTCGCCAATCGGGCGAATGCCTCATTAAGTCCCGCGCGCCGGGACGTCTCATTGCTGCCGCTACTGCGGCAGTTCCACCACCTGCGTTACAAACCGTCCGCCTTGGAGGCGGTTGTTCGGGTCGGTCACCGCGTAGGTTATTTTCAAGGCCTTGGGCCACGCGGGCTTATTGCCGGCGTAGAAGACGTAGGTAAGGCCGTCAACCC
Source organism: Phycisphaerales bacterium (assembly GCA_027313145.1). Lineage (GTDB taxonomy): Bacteria > Planctomycetota > Phycisphaerae > WQYP01 > WQYP01 > JAMDCX01. The sequence continues at coordinate 13,629 of DAHVEJ010000108.1, forward strand.
CGCCGCTGGGGGAAAGGGAATTGCCGTAAACGGCTTCGGGGTTCGGAAGCGACGTTGTGCCGGCGGCTCCGGAGTACAGCGGCAGGTAGGCACCATCGGATGCGGGGCTGGTGGCTGTTCCGGAGGGCAGCGGGTCATCGAGTCCGTACCAAAGCAGCTGCGCCGGTGCGGATGCGGTCGGAACGGTTGTCCCGCCGTCGGTCCAATCCACGGCAAAACTCGGCACGCCCTGGAGCATAATGGGAGTCATGCGGTAATAACCGTTGAGCATTTGCTGGAGCACGGCGGTGGAGGTGGCGGGCGGGGTTGTTCCTGAATAGCCAATTTCCGAGGCGGAGGGCGTGGTAAGTGTGGAATACCGGTAGCAGAAGAAATTGGCGATATCGTAGAGACTGGTGTAGGCAGCCGGGTCCAGCGGCAGGCTGCTGGCGTAGCCCTCAATGGTGCCGAGGCCATAGGGAGAAACCAGTGACTGGTTGCTGGGGTACGGGGTTTTAAGAGTGAATGTTGCGCTCGGCAGGGCGTCGAATGTGGCATCGAGGCGTGAGGACGTCACAGTTGCATATTCACTTTCCGGAGATGAGCCGGCCCCGCCACCGTTGGTGTTGCTGCCGACGTTTCGTGGGTATCCGTCACTGCCACCGGTTTGGGTGCCGCTGCCATCCGTCGTTCCAGAACCGTTGCTTAAAAAATAGAATGGGTCGTTGTAAACCGTAGAGCCGAAGGTCCCACCGCCGGGGGCTGGCGTAAGCCCGGATGGAATCAGCAACATCGCTTCGCGGCCAAAATAATATTGACCGCTGGTTTGGCCAGAAGGGGGCGTGCCAAGCGGCACCCAATCCTGCTGCGGCCAGAAGGGGTGCTCGATGTTGGTGTACTCCAGGGCATTAGTTGGGGAGCCAATAGCGCTGGGACTCGGGAAATTGTAGCCGGCGGGACCGTAAGAGGTGGAAAACTGCCCAAACCAGACCAGCGCCTTATTGGCGGTCAGGTACGCGGCGGTGGTTTCAGCCCCCTGCACGCTACCGGTGCGGCTCTGGAAGTTACCGGTTTCAATAAAGCTGATCTGGTCGGCTCGCCAGATGGGATAGCCGCCGGTTGTCGAGAGCATTTTCCAGTCGGCGTTTCCACCTCCGATCGTGGTGGGGATACTGGGCACACCAGTTACGCCGGCCTGTGTGGTGTTGGGCTGCTGGCAGAGAAAAAATTGGCTGCCGCCGCCGGTGATATACTGCACTTCATCGCCCGGCTCATATTGCACACCGGTTTGCCAGTACGGAGCATAATAGCGCTGGCGGATAACCAGAAAGCCATTGGTGTCCAAGTGGTGAATATCACGGGCGATTTGCGCTTCCACCGCGCGAATCGAACTCATGGCCGCCAGCGTGGCCTGCCCCACACGCACCGTTCGACCCGCGAGGCTGAAGATTTCGCCAACGGCGGCCATGAGGATGATCAGAATACTCAACGCCACGAGCATCTCGACGAGGGTGAAGCCCGCTGCGCGGGACGCGGTTACAGGGGACAGGTTACAGGTTACAGGGGAGCGCGGCTGATGCCGCGAGGAGTTAGGAGTTAGGAGATAGGAGTTAGAAGAATAG
>DAHVEJ010000109.1 GCA_027313145.1 Phycisphaerales bacterium
ATCTGCATGGCCCGGATTTTAGGGGCACCGCTGACCGTGCCCACTGGCAACGTATTGCGCAACGCGTCAAAACAGGTTTTGCCTTCCGCCAGCCGCCCGGTGACATTGGTGGTTATGTGCATCACATGGCTGTAGCGCTCCACCGTCATGGCATCGCTGATTTTTACCGATCCTGGAACCGATACGCGCCCAACATCATTGCGCCCCAGATCCACCAGCATCACGTGTTCGGCGCGTTCCTTCGGGTCGGCCAGCAGCTCCGCTTCCAGTGCGGCATCCTGTTCTGGAGTCTTGCCCCGGGGGCGTGTGCCCGCCAGTGGGCGGTTGGTAATTACCCCATCTTCCACGCGACACATGATTTCCGGCGATGAACCCACCAGAGTACAGCTTGGACTGCTTAAGTAAAACATAAACGGCGACGGATTTATGATGCGTAACGCACGATAAATATCAAACGGATCAGCTTGGGTATCCATATTCAGGCATTGCGATAAGACCACCTGAAATATATCACCCGCCTTGATATATTCCTTCGCCGCTTCAACCGCCTTGTGAAATCCGGTTGCCGAAAAGTTGCTCTCATACTGGGGCTTAATATCCGCATTCAGCTTCAACATGCCCAGGTGCGTCGCCGCCGGGGCATGCAGGGAGTGGACCATCCCGGCAATCCGCGCAACGGCAGCGCTATATAAACTTTCCATGTCGGAATGATTGATGCGGACATTGGCCACCGCCAAAATTGTTTTTTTTACATGGTCGAAAATAATCAAATCATCATAAAGACCAAAAATTATGTCCGGCAGGTGCCGCGTGTTCGGCGGAGGGGACGCCAGTTTTTCCGGCTCCAGATAACGCACGGTGTCATACCCGGCATATCCCACCGCGCCGCCGGTAAATGCCGGCAAGCCGGGCAAGCGCACCGCCTGGGCGCTGCCCAATAGTTTTTCCAATTCAGCCAGCGGATCGGATGACTGTGAAACTTTCTTCACTTCACGTGGGGTACCGGGGTGCTGTGAAATGGTGACCTGTTCACCGCGTGCTTCAAAAACCGTTGCCGGGGCGGCTCCCAGAAACGAATACCGCGCCACTCGTTCTCCACCCACCACCGACTCGAGAAGAAACGAATAGCCGGATGTGCCGCGCAAGCGCTGATACGCCGATACCGGCGTAAGATAATCCCCGGCCATAGGTACATACACCGGTACAATCGCACCCGGCGCGGCAAGTTTTTTAAAATCATCCAATGAGGGTACGGCAAAATCTCGCGGATCCAAACTCAACTTCAACTCCTTGGCACACCCGGCAAACTCCAAGCATTCTAATGCCACCGTCCAAAGTTTTGAACCCCACTGGCCCCACTGGCACCTTCCGCCAGCATGACTGCGAAATAATTGATTGCGTACCTGGCCACGGATATCTCCGGGATTTCCCTCCAATGGCCACTATTTCGGGACTTAAGCCTCTGATGAACCAATATTTATTCGGGGAAGTCTGAAAGTTTGTTAACGCAGTATTTTCAGGCGATTGGAAACATCTTATTGCTGGCCGCGTCGAGGATGGGATTCGGGGTGTCCCCAACGCAGGCGGCGACGCATCTGCGCCCCACCGTGAGGGGGAAGCTCCTCCGTTCGATACACCCGAATCGCTGAGGGACCATCCAGTGGGCATTTATTTTCACAAATGCCGCAGCCGATACAAAGATTGCGATCAACATGTGGTCGTTTGAGTAATTTTGTTTTCCCATCCGCCTGCGTAATTAAGCACGTCGTGGTGGTAATGGCTTTTTGGGGTAGCGGGCAGTGCTCCTGACACACCAGGCATTCTTCATTTTTTGCCCAGGGCAGGCAGCGCTTACGGTCAAAGGCCGCCTTACCGATAACGGTCTTATCCTTGACCGCTGCGACGAGGTTGGGAATGGCTCCGGTGGGGCACACTTGTCCGCAAAGCGTGCAGTCATATTCACAATAATTCAGACGCGGTATCAGAACGGGCGAAAACAATCCTTTTACACCGGCTTCCAGACCGGCGGGTTGCAGCGCATTATTGACACATACCTTCATGCACTCGCCGCAGCGGATGCACAAATCAAGAAAATCCGCCTCACCGCCGACGCCGGGTGGACGAAGCAAATGAGGCGGAGGATCATTGGGGCCAATAGCGTCGGTCACTTTGGCCGCCAGTGGGATGGCCGCGCTGGCCACCAGCGCCGTTAAGACCCCGCGCCGCGATAGTCCCACCGGAGTTGCCGGCGTGGCCGGTGGCATCTTGACCTTAAAACGGGCAACGTCATCCGGGCACTTCGCCACGCAATCCATACATAAATTGCATGACTCCGGAATCAGTTTTCCCTTTTCGTCAAACGATCCCATGCGACACAGGACACCGCAATTTTCCTTGGCCCGGCAACCGGCACACATTTTTACCGGCAAGCGACGAACCAGAGACCAGCGTCCCACCAGTCCTAACATGCCTCCCAGCGGACACAAATATCGGCACCAAAATCGCCGCGCCACAAATTCCAGCAAGACCACAATCACCGCTATACCTAGGGTCACACCGACAAGATGAAAGACGCTGCTTCCAAAGGGAATGATGTGATGGTTCGCCATAAATCCATAGGTGGAATTCACCGGCCTGGCCAACCAAGGTGGATAATGATAGGAGTGGGCCACCACTGCGGTTGATCCGGAGTACCACGCTGGATCCAATACCGTGGTCCAGTGCCGCATCCAGAGGGAAAAAGGGTCCAGATATCCCACCAGCGGCCAAGCGAAAAAGGCTGTCAGTAAGACAAGCAGCAACACGATATAACGCATCGGTCGCCAGCGGGAGACGTATTTTTGCCCCCAGATAGTTGTGCGGCGTGTGATGGGCCGCAAAAATCGGTGAACATAATCCAGCGTGGTTCCGATGGGGCAAACCCATCCGCAAAAAAAACGCCCGAATATCAGGGTTAGCATCAGAAGCAGCAGCGCCGGCCAGAAGGCCGTCAGGAGTACCTTTCCCGCCAGCATGGCCGACGCCCCAACCAGCGGGTCCATGTGGAAAAATAGATTGACCGGGCGATGCAGGATATTGGAGTCACTATAGGCTGTGCTGCGAAAGAGCCACGCAAACAACACCAGAAAAGCCAGTTGTGACAATCGTCGCACTGCGCGCCATCCGGGCACCAAGCTTTTCCACCACGGCTTCTTTGACGGCGCAGCCAATTTACTCAAGCCTCTAAAATTTTAATTTTAGCCAAATCTATTTCACCCAGGCCTCGCCGATACGCCGCGACTGTCGGCGCAATATCCGCGGGCTTCAACCCAAACAGAGTTGTGGCATAAGCATCGGCGGCTACCGGATCGGTGGATGCCAGAATTGTATTAAGCACCTTAACATACGTGAGACTGCCACCGGAAGGACCGTTACGCAGCATAATGCGCGTGGCATCAATAATGGTCAACTTGGGCGCGATAACCAAGGCTAAATCCGTGAGTTTCTGGGGAATCTGCTGGTGAATGTGGCCGCGGTTTCCGCCGCAAACGCCCATGGTGTTTTTCAGCCCAAGCGTCAGACGGGTAAGATTATGACTTTTAGCAATGGGCACGTTAATATAACAATCCGCCTCCAGCGCGGGCCGGTACAACGGCCATTCGTGCAACACCTTGGCTCGCTTAATCTGAACCGGAACAAATTTCCAGTTCTGTATGAATTCGCACCTGGCGCGATGATCTCCGATTGACGCCACCGCCTGCCGAATTCCGCTATTGTGATAGGACCGTTGCGGGTTATCGCACGGACGATCAAAAACCAGAACTTCTTTCGCTCCATGATCAAGTGCCAGTTTTACAATGGCTTTGACCACTTCCGGGTTTGTGTTAGCACCCTGCGCTGGAGTCCGGTCCCACCCAATATTGGGTTTTACCACCACTTTGTCGCCCCGCTTAACGAAGGCTCCCATGCCACCGACCCTCGCCACTACACGGTTTACAAGGCTGGCATAATCCACTCCCTTTCCCACCGCCAGAGAACTTTGTGCTTTCGGATCGCTGCGTGCCGATTCGACATCAAAAAATGGCACTGCGGCCGATGCCGCCGACCACGCCGCAACCTGACTGATAAAATCACGCCGGTTCATACGGAGACCCCTTATCAGCAGCTATAATTTATTACTACCTCACTATAGCGACTGTCGATGTATAGGTCAACATCAATACGGTTATGGAGGGATTTACTGGTATTTTTTAGCAGAGCCGACTTTCCGCCGCACGCGCGGGAGCCGCCTAAATGTCATAATCCGGTGCTGTCCCACGAAAAGAGGTCGGGTAAGGATTGTAAAGAAATAGCAATGCCCTACGTTCCGTCGTTCACTCGCCCATCCGCCCACCAGCCCAAGCCGCCTCCAATACCACCCGCACCGGCACGCCATGCTGATCGGCCAGCCGACGGCAATCTTCAAATTCAGGCACGGCACCAGCCGAACGACCTTCTAATAACTTGATTTTCATACGCACCGTCCCATATTGCGTGGAAATTTCCCGCACCGCCCGCTCCGCCTCGTGGCGATGCGCCAGCGCATGGACGCGAACGCCTAACGTCGTGGTTTGCTGCAGTATAAGCTGCACCAACCGCGCTTCCAGAATTGCGGAGGACAACACGCATAAAACCACGCCAGGCCGATTCTTTTTCATCTGTACCGGCGTCAGCCACACATCGGCGGCACCGGCGGCAAGCAGGTTTTCCATTACCGGGCCATACAACTGCGGATTCATATCGTCAATATTAGTTTCAATTTGCACCATGGCACTGGATCCCACATTTTTCCCCAGCCACAGCCGCGCCACATTCGGCCACGCGGCCTCTTTAACACCCGCCCCAATACCTATCGCTGCCAAGGTCATTTCCGGCTGCTCAAATACCGCCAACTCGGCCACCAGCGCCGCCCCCGTTGGTGTAACCCACTCTCCCTCACCAAGGGCGGGGCGGGTGGGGGCACCAACCGCCGTTAGGATTTCCAGCGTCGCCGGCGCAGGCAAGGCAATTCGTCCATGTTGCGTATCGACCCATCCATGCGCCAGCGGCAAAGCCGAAGCATACAATTGTTCCACACCCAGTTCATGCAACCCAGCCACCACTCCAACAATGTCAACGATGGCATCTATCGCCCCAACTTCGTGAAAATGGACTTTCTCCGGCGTACTTCCATGCACGCGTGCTTCCGCATTGGCCAGACGGCGAAATACCGCAATGGAGCGATCTTTAACTACCGTCGGCAAATCGGAGGATGCGATCAGGCTTTGGATATGGGACAGGTGCCGATGCGTATGTGACTCCGCGGCGCGAACCTGAACCTGTAGCGCCCGCAAAGGGCCTTTTTTTACTTCGCTTGCATCAATGGAACATTCCTGGATGGGCAATTTCAAAGAGGCAATGACCCTCCCGAAGGTTTCAAGTTTTACCCCGGCATCCACCAGACAACCGAGAAACATATCGCCCGAAATTCCTGAAGCCGCATCCAGATACGCTATTATCATGTTCACAGTTTCCCGCTAAAAATGTTGAACTCCGCACGCTGCCGTGAAACGCGTTAATCCGCATAAGACATTCACGGCACCGCTGCCATTTTATTTGTGCTGTGGCTCCTGGCTGGCCTTAGTTGCCTCATGCAACGCTCCACTCCTGAAGCCACTTAGATCCAAGCTTACAAATATGTAGCCCGTCTGTTGAATGCCCAAAACAATCTGCTGGCGCAGGGCCATAGCGCGGCCCATATCATCCACCGGCAATTCCACCCGTGCCACGTCACCATGATGTCGCACCCTGAACTCTTTGAAGCCCAGCGCCGCCAGCACGTTTTCCGCAGCTTCAATGCGCTTAAGAAGCCCCGGCACAATCGGCACGCCATGCGGCACCCGTGAACTGAGGCAAGGCGTTGCCGGTTTATCCCATACCGTCAGCCCCATTTCCCGGGCCAGCATACGCACCACCGGTTTAGTCAAACCCAGAGAGGCCAGAGGAGAGACCACCCCATGTTCACGCGCTGCGCGCCAGCCGGGCCGATCTTCGGTTGCGTCACTGGCGTTATTGCCGTCCAAAATAACGGCATACTTCTGCTCTCGCGCAATAGCGGCCAAGTTTTCATAAAGCTCGGTTTTGCAGTAATAGCAACGGTTGGCCGAATTGGCCGCGTAATTGGGATTATTCTCTTCGCGAGTGGGCACAATACGCACTACGGCACCTACGCTTTTCGCCACCGCCAACGCCGCCGTTTTTTCTCGATCCGGATAACTTGGCGACACCCCAATACAGGCCAAAGCCCGCGCCCCCAGCACGCGCGTGGCCGCCGCCATCACCACGGCGCTATCCACGCCGCCGGAATACGCGATGACGGCTCCGTCATATTTCCGCAATAGTTGTTCCAGTTTTTGTAGCGATTCAAGAGTCTTCGTGTCAGCCATCATCGCCGCCTTTCTACGGGTGTCAACCACCCTTTGCAGCTGTATGGAGAACGTTAACTTTATGCCATCCTCACGCCATTCCATCAAACCGTCAAATGGCGTCTGCCAACAACCGTTGGCTCAAGGCGTTGCCCGCATGTTGATTATACCCGCCATGTACGCGCCACCGAATCCATTATCTATATTTACCACCGCCATCCCCGGCGCGCAGCTGTTGAGCATTCCCAGCAGTGCCGCAAGGCCGCCAAAACTGGCCCCGTATCCGACGCTTGTGGGCACCGCTATAACCGGAGCTGCGACCAGCCCTGCCAATACGCCGGGCAATGCCCCTTCCATACCCGCGACAGCCACAATCACCCTGGCCTGGCGAATCTCGTCCAGGCGATTTAATAACCGATGCAATCCCGCCACTCCCACATCCCATATCCGATTGGGTTTCTGTCCCATCAGTTCCAGCGTTATCGCTACCTCTTCCGCCACGGGCAGATCACTGGTTCCGGCCGCAATCACGGCTACCCCTTCCACCTTGGCACTGGTGTCACGGTTCAGCCAGAGCGCTCGGGCCACGGGATGATACTGCAACTCCGGCACCATTTTCCGTGCCTCCGCAAATTGCTCTGCCGAGGCTCTCGTGCCCAGCACCTGCGCTCCGGATTGCGCCAGTCGCTCCACAATCACCGCGACCTGCTGACAAGTTTTCCCCTGGCAATAAACAACTTCCGGGAACCCTTTACGAAGAGTCCGGTGATGATCCAGCGTTGCAAAGCCCATGGACTCAGACGCCAAAAGGCGCAGGCGATTTATCGCCGATTCAACCTCCAACTGCCCTGTTGCCACCGCGCGCAGCACCCCCTCTATGGCGCGTTGCCCATAGTCCGGAAGCTGGTCTATAACTACCGGGGGTACGCCATGTTTTGCCCGTGCCTTGGTAGAGCGTCGCTTGACATTGACTTTGACTGCTTTTAACGCCACGGCGGTCTCCGTTGAAACGCAGGACACTGCCCGCACTAAACATCATAATCCCGGTATAGAAAACCATCAATACGATCCGCGCCCTGCAACTTTGTCAGCGATCTGCCGTTTTATCATTTGGAATTACGTCGCGGTGTTGGATATACTGCCCGGAGTCTGTCCGAGCACTGGCCGTCGCAGCCCGATGATTATCTGGACAGCCTGGTCCCGCCGGCAGGCTGCGCGAATTGCGCGCGGCGCTGCGGCTTACCGTTTTGCCGGAGCATAAATTTTGGCTTTATTTGATGACCACTTCCCTTGGGGTACTGATAAACAGGCTGTTCTGGCAACCATTATCCTGATGGCCTTGGCACTGCTGCCCGCCTGCTCAAAGCCGCACACGCAAGCGGTGGCCATGCCGCCGCCGGTTAAAGTAATTCTGGCCAAGTCGGAAGATGTCCCCGTTGATTTAACCAATATCGGCATTGTTCAAAGCGTGGCCTCGGTAACGCTGGAAACGCAGGTGGATGGTATTATCAATGCTGTTCTTGTAAAACCCGGGCAGACGGTGCGAAAGGGGCAGATCCTTTTCACACTCGACAGTCGCCCCTTTGTGGCCGCTCTCTTACAAGCCCAGGCGAATCTGGCGCAGGCACAGGCCAACGTTACTGTTGCGCAAGCCAAGCTGGACGGTTATCAGGCGGCGTATGTGGACGCCGCAGCGGACTGGCATCGCGCGCAAAAAATGGGTACCAGCAGCGGGGCGTTGGCGATAACGCAATTTGACGCCTACCATTCCACCTTTGATCAGGCCAAAGCCAACGTGGTCAATGGCAAGGCGTCGCTTGTGGCAGCCCGTAAAGCCGTGGATTCCGCCAAAGCGAATGTAACCACCGCACAAATCAACTTGGGTTATTGCACCATTCGCTCCCCCTTGGATGGCAAAGCCGGCAATTTACAGGCCTTCGTGGGCAGCAACGTAAAAGCCACCACCACCAATCTGCTGGTGATTAACCAGATGCAGCCGATTTATGTTTCATTTTCCCTGCCACAAAGTGATCTTTATCAAATTCGTAAGGCCCAGCAAACCGATTCCAAGTTGCCCATTTACGTTCGCGCGCATGGAGATCCCGGGCCTCCGTCGCGGGGTTTTTTGAGCTTCATTGACAATGCCATAGATGATTCCACCGGCTCCATTCAACTCATGGGAACATTCGCCAATACCCATGAAGAATTATGGCCGGGAGAATTTGTTGATGCCACGTTGCAGGTTGCGGTGCAGAAACACGCGGTGGTAGTGCCGATTCAAGCTGTACAAACCGGGCAAAATGGGTTGTTTGTTTTCGTGGTTCAAAACCATATTGCCCGGATGCAACCCATTACCGAGAAATTTTCCTATAACGGTCTGGCGGTTATCAGCAAAGGATTGTCACCGGGTGAAACGGTTGTCACCGATGGGCAGGAAAGCGTGATTTCCGGCCGGCCGGTGGAAGTGGTTACCAAAGGGCTTATTGCGCCGGCTGCCCCGGTAACTCGGGCGGGTGCTAATCGGGCTGATTCTCACCCCGGCACAGCTAAGCCAACCACGAAGCCATCAACAAGCACAAGCAAGGGCCGCTCGTGAATATTTCTGAATTCTTCATCCGCCGTCCCGTGGCTACGACGCTCATGACCGTCTCGTTGCTCCTGTTTGGGATCATGGCCTATTTGCAGTTGCCCGTCAGTGATTTGCCCGATGTCCCGCGTCCCACCATTGTGGTCAACGCGGCCTTACCGGGGGCGAATCCGTATACCATGGCCTCGTCGGTGGCGACTCCGCTGGAAAAGCAATTTACCCAGATTTCCGGCTTAGATTTAATGACCAGCCAAAGCTCGGAAGGGTCAACATCCATTACGCTGAATTTTGCGCTGCATCGCAATATTAACAATTGTGCGCAGGATGTGCAGTCCGCGATTTCACGGGCGATGGGCCAGTTGCCCCACAACATGCCCAACCCGCCAACCTATCAGAAAGTGAATCCCGCCGATCAGCCCGTTCTGCTGTTGGCCTTGGAATCCAAGACGCTGCCCATGTATACGGTTGATGATTACGCGGAAAATCTTCTGGCGGATTCCATCTCTGAAGTGGACGGTGTTTCGGCGGTAAATGTGTACGGTGCCCAAACCTACGCCGTGCAGATTCAAATCAACCCCAACGCACTGGCCGCGCGGGGCATCGGCATCGATCAGCTTACGCAGACCATTCAATCCGCCAATGTCGATCAACCCACAGGCATTCTCTGGGGGGCGAATAAATCTTATCAGGTCTACTCCAATGGCCAATTGACCAATGCGGCGGCCTATCGCTCGCTGATTATCCAATACAACAAAACAACGGGGGCGGTGGTAAGACTCGATCAGGTCGCCCATGTCATCAATAGTGTGGTCAACGACAAAATAATGGCCTGGTACTATTCCCATGGAAAATTCAGCCGCGCCATTATCCTGGCCATTCAGAAGCAGCCCGGGGCCAATACCATTCAGGTGGTCAATAACATCGAAAAAATGCTGCCGAAATTACAGGCAAGCATTCCACCTTCCGTAACGCTGACCACCATGTACGATAAATCTCTGGACATTCGCCAGGGCGTTTTTGATGTTAAATTCACCCTGCTTCTGGCCCTGCTGCTGGTGACGCTGGTGATCTTCGGTTTTTTAAGAACTGTTCGCGCCACGATTATTCCGGTTGCCGCCATGCCGCTGGCCATTATCGGCACCTTTGCGGTCATGTATGAAATGCACTTTACGATTGATTATTTTTCACTCCTGGCGTTGACCCTGGCGGTGGGTTTTATTGTCGATGACGCCGTTGTGATGCTGGAAAATTCCTATCGCCACATTGAAATGGGCAAAACGCCCATGCAGGCCACGCTGGAGGCCTCGCGGGAAATTGGCTTCACCATTGTTTCCATGACGTTGTCGCTGGTCGCGGTGTTTATTCCCATCATTTTCCTGGGCGGTCTTATTGGGCGACTGCTTAATGAATTCGCCATTACCCTGGCCGCCGCCATATTATTTTCCGGTGCCATTTCCCTGACCCTCACCCCCATGCTGTGCAGCCGGATGTTAAAAGACCAGCGGGGGCAGCGCCACAACTTTCTCTACCGTTTCATGGAACAGTTATTCGATACCTCCCACAAAGTATATCTCTGGATGCTCCGGGGTATGCTCAAGGCTCGCCTGTTGGTCGTGATACTTTCTGTGGCCACGTTGTATTTGACGATCCATTTACTGATCACGATTCCGGAAGGTTTTATTCCCGCGGGCGATAGCGGACATATTCTCGTGGCCACGCAGGCTCCGGAAGGAATATCCTTTCATTCACTGGTAAAGCACCAGTTGGCGCTGGGCGAATTGGCGAAAAATAATGTCAATGTGGATAATTTCATGTCCTTGGCGGGTGGCGGCCCTTTCGGTGCCAGTAATGGTGGCGATATGTTCTTCCACCTCAAACCCGCCGGTGATCGACCGCTTACCACCGATCAGGTCATCACGGAACTGCGCCACAAGTTCTCCCGGGTGGTGGGCATCAAGACGTATATGCAGAATATTCCGCCGATTAATGTCAATGGCCAGTTGACCAAAGCGCAATACCAATTCACACTGCTTTCTCCCGATACCACCGCACTATTCAAATACGCGCCGCTGCTGACCGCCAAACTCCGCAAACTTCCCGGCCTGCAGCAGGTTAACAATGATCTGCTGATTAGAACCCCTGAGATCAACGTGGTACCCGACGATAATCGGGCGCAAATTCTTGGGGTAAGCCATCAGGCCATTGAAGATGCGTTGGGATTGGCCTACGGCCAAGAGCAGATTTCCACCATTTATGACCCCCAGGCCCAATATGAAGTCATCATGGACGCCGAGCCAAAATATCAGCGCAATCCCGAGGATCTGTCGCTGTTGTATGTTACTTCCAGCACCGGAAAATTGGTTCCGCTTAACGCGGTTACGCATGTCACCAAAAGCCTCGGCCCCCTGATTATCCATCAGACAGGCATCCTGCCATCTGTAACCATCTCGTTTAATGTGGCATCCAATTACTCCTTAAGCAAAGCGGTGGATGAAATACAAAAGACCGCCAAAGCAACCTTACCGCCGCAGATACTCACCAACTTCCAGGGGGAAGCGCAAATTTTCAAGCAGGCCGTGGTCAATATGGGTGTGCTACTGCTGGTTGCCGTCGCGGTGATTTATATTGTTCTGGGCATTCTGTATGAAAGCTTTATTCACCCCATCACCATCCTCACAGCGCTGCCCTTTGCGGGCCTTGGTGCCCTGCTGACATTGATGATATTTGGCAAAATTTTGGATCTGTATGCGTTTGTCGGGGTCATCATGCTCATTGGTCTGGTAAAGAAAAATGGCATCATGATGGTGGATTTCGCCATTGCCCGGCGGGCCGCCGGCGAGACGCCCTATGACGCGATCTATCACGCCTGCAGCGTGCGTTTCCGCCCCATCATGATGACCACCATGGCCGCCTTATTTGGCACTCTGCCCATCGCCATCGGAGTCGGAGCCGACTCCGACACCCGTCGCCCGCTGGGTCTGGCGGTGGTGGGGGGGCTGCTATTCTCCCAATTTCTCACGCTGTTTGTCACGCCGGTATTTTATATCTACTTGGAGCAATTCCAGACCTGGCTGAAGAATCGCCACGGCGATTCCGGGTTACCGGTTACAGGGGACAGGGAACAGGCGAGCATTCAGGAGTCAGTTAGGAGCAATTGAGGTTAAGAGTCACAGGCACCTTACGGATAGGGGGACACGGGGAGATGAAATGGATTAATCAGTAAAACACCGCGAATGACGGACGCTTGGCCACAGAGGGTACAGAGGGCCTAGGACGAATAATCCACAGATTACACAGATTCCTGAGATTAATGAACACATCGGGGAACAATCACTCCTTCCTCGGTGAAATCTTCTCCGTTTACCTCCGCTTCTTTCTTGTGAATCAACGTCGTGCGCCCTCGCCGATTCGGTGGGATTTGCCTTTTCTGCCATGATCGCGTTAAATTCGGGGGGTCGAATTCAGGGCTGGCAATGGAATTGATGGTTTGTGATCGCAAGACGATTGAGCGCGGCATCGTGATGCCGGGTAGCTATGTTGTTATTTCCATTCATGATGCCGATCAGCCGCGGGCGAAGGTTAAACCGCAACCCGGCCTGCGGGATGTCTTGTTCCTGGCGTTTAATGATGCGGAACCAGGTGCGAGCATGGAGTTACCGGCGGAAGTTCAAGCTATGACATCCGCGCAGGCGGATCAGATTCGGGATTTTGTGCGTAAGCACGAGCATGACGTGGACCTGATCGTGGTGCATTGCCACAGCGGCGTGTCGCGTAGCCCCGGAGTCGCCGCCGCCATCAGTACCGCCCTGCATCTCGATGCGCGAAAATTCTGGCAGCTCTATACCCCGAACCAGTACGTGTATCACATGGTCGTGGATGCGTTCGAGCGTCCCGCGGGCGGGCACGCCGGGAATCTGGAGCCTTGAACCTGGAATCAGGAACCTGGAATCTGGAATCTGGAATTACGCAATTCGCATCCGGCATGCTGCGGAAGCGCTGGCGCTTGTCTTTTTCTCGGCGGCAAGCCCCGCCATGCCATATTCTGCCGCTTCAGCTTCCGGGGATCCCGCTTTCTCGTTGGGTGCGAACCAGTTTTCTAATCCAGTACCTGATCCCTTCATGCCAAAAAATGCTGTCCGCCAAGCCCACGTCGGGGAAAAGCGTGGGCTGCCAAAACTTTCAATAACTTGGCGCGGATTACGATTCGACGCCAAGGTGCCGTCAAGAAATAACATGTACAAATAGGGCACAGTGGTTTTGGCATCGGGCAACGCGCTCGCGATGAGCAGCCCTCGCCAGTGGGTCCGTAAGGGCAGCAGGGATGGGGACATTCGCGCATGGGCATTCGGGGCTGTCACTATCAGTTCCCGATTAAATAATCAAGTCCCCGTTTCAGTTCTCTCAGCAACTCGGATATACCCCGAAATCACGTGAGCAGTGGCCCGGGCCGTAACAACGATTTTTTTGCCGCGCCCGATAAAAATCGGAGCTGGTCTCGCTCCCAAGGGATCCGGGCACGGCACGGCACAGCACGCACGCCACGCGAGTTCGGCCAATTTACACCTGCCAGATAAGTCAAATCAACGCGGCCGAGACTCCGTGGGAAGAGATCAACGGCGTCGTTGACCGTAGGTTCCGAAACGTCCGCTTCGCGCTGTCACCGGATTTGGGAACATTTGTTTGGCGATGCCGACGTTGAGCCTTTATCCTACCTTGTTTCTTCTACGGGCTGACTTTCAGTATCATCCTGTGCCGCGGCTCTGGGACTTTTTCGTTGCTGGCCACAGTGGTAGAACTGACGCAGCAAGGTTGCCGCATATCCAACTTGGGCCATCGCTAATATGGGTGTTTTAAGCAGACTCTCAGGGCGGCGTGGTTTGGCAGCAGCAATCAACAGTAACCGTCGCGTCGCCTGGCTGTGACGGCCGGAGGACGCAGTTTCTAAAACCATGAAAGTGCCGATCTGGCTGGTCAGCCATTGTTTTTTAGTGCTCCACAGAGGCGTCGCAACGCGCCGCACGAGCATTTCCGGGGTCGCAACAAAGATCACGCGTTTGAGGCCACTGACGATGAAGCCTGCCAGCAAAAACCAGCTCACGAAAAAAGCAGTAAAGCCAACAAACCGGTGTACGCTAAGCGCTCCCATTAATCGGACCGTCGGTTGTCGCAAAAGGTGCCATGCGACTGTGCTGGCAAGCAGACTAAATGGCAGGAAGATCAGCAGTGCCGCCGCCATTGAGCTAAATGTCCATGCCGATGAGAATCGTTTAAACTCAATGGAAAGTAAGCCAGGCAGTTCCACAAAGGTGGCCCGTGCGTCGGTGCTGGGTTTGGGGTAATCTAACGTCGCAGGGGTTATACCGATGGCGGCTGCCGAGGTCGTCTGTACCTCTGGTGTAGTTCGAGCTTCCTGCGCGACCCACTCGGGGTGGCCCATACGAGCTGCGACATCATCCGCGACAGCGCGTAACCATTCCTTTTCATATCCGGAAACGAGGATCACGGGAGCGTGCGTTCTGACTGTAGCGATCAGGGTGCCGTTGCTCAAATATGCGTCGATCGCCTTTTTATCCAATGGTGAGCCGCCCGACGGCGGCAGAGTACTGAGAGAGGTATCCTGAATTACCTGCAGGCGCAAAATCTCGCTCGCCGGAACCTTGGCGGGAGGGGATCCGGCACCGATGAATCGCTTGGCAACCAGTTCGGAGCCGCGGATCGACAACCGGGGATGCGCCGTTTGCAAAGTTGCCGCCATCGCAATAAATAGTCCACCAAGGGCCACTCCAGTGTTGAGCGCGATAATCGGCCAGTGCAGCAAATACGCCGCCACGATGGACGATGCCCCCAAGACCGCCAGGATCATAAGGGCTTTGTACACCTGTCTCGTGTTGCGCAGCATCCGCTTGGGGAATTGGTAGGTAACCCTCCCCTTGGCCTGTGAAAGCTGTATCTCTGATGGAATGGAATGCTCCATGGGAAGTCCCCCGAGGAAAAGGCCGTACAATCAGTGGAATTCACGAATGGCACTTCCTTAAGGATCTCTATCATGCGGCAATGGCCTTTCGTATCAGTTGGTGCCGAGCTTGTTGGCG
>DAHVEJ010000010.1:0-21828 GCA_027313145.1 Phycisphaerales bacterium
TCGCCTTGGAAGGAGCACCCGCGATCATGGGGTAGAAATTGGTAGGGGAAATTTGCCGGGAGAAAATGCGTTGGGGCTCTCCAACACGCCGCCAGCGAAGTTGCACCATCGCCCCACCGGTTTGCCTACGGTATTCCAGCTTGATGCCGTAGGCGTGGCCGGCCATCATATGAATTCCCGGGCTGACGTAACGCGTGACGGGACGAACTTTCCAGTGATTGATGAGCAAGTGGCCGGCAACCCAGAATCGGGTACCCGCCACGGACGGAAGAAAGCCCGGCGGGTCGTGCGGGACAAACGGGTACGTCAAGTTAAGTACGAATCGATAATCGCCGGTTTTTCGCGGCGTAATATTTCCACGCCAGCGCACCGTCATGGGTACCTGGCTCATGACGGCCCCCAGCGGTGGGCGTGAAAACCAATTGAAGTCCACAGCGCGATCACGGCGCGTCATCACCAGATCATTGAAATCAGTTCCTTTATAATATTGCCCCTCAATGCCGGCCCGGCCGCCCGCCCCGGCATAGGCCCACATCGGAACCGGGCGGTCCGCCGCCTGTGGCTTGAAATACCGGTTTTCATACATGCCGACCTTCGGATTCCACAGCCAACGGTTGATGCGAATTAACATTCTCTTCTTCTGATGCAGAAAATGCTGTGCCGCCACCGACTTTCCCAATACCTGGGCTATGCGTGCCAGATATCCGGCGTCGGCGGCCCATAAACTATTGAGGCCCACGTCATCGAGTTCCATGGTTTGGGTCCCGGGATTAGTACGCGCGTTATCGTACATCGGACTGTCGTCCATGCCGGATTCCGGACCACTGCGGTACGCCAGCAAACCGTCCTTATTGACATCCCGAAACGGCAGTCCCGTTTTAGGATTGGTTGCAAACCACCAGTTGTGCGAAGCCACAAGCTTGGGATATATCCATCGCAGAAACGCCTTGTCCGGACGGTGCTGATACAATTTCCAGACGCATAGCGCCCCCACCGGCGGCTGCGAACGACGGGCCGATATGCCGCCGCCATTGGTAAAGTAATTGGGAATCATGCCGTCGGGACGTTGCATGCGCAACAGAAGTTCCAAGGTTCGTTCACTACGGTGTGCACCTTCCAGGGATCCGAGCATCGCATAAAAAAAAGCCTCCCACTTGAAAACCGTTACGCTCGCCGGTGCCATCCAATCACGCGTGCATACGTAACTGGTGATTGGCAGCGCCGGATTAAACAAACGATTGTTGCCCAGGGTATCGTTGATCGGCTGAAGAAAATTGCCCCAAGCACCTCCAGCGGCGGCGCAGCATTTCTGATACCCCTGCCGGGCGGCGGCAATCCGCGTTGCCGCGTATTTTAACGTCGGCAGTTGGCCAAATCCGGCCGCGAAGTAAACAGGGGACTGCGGGGTTAAATTGAATATCAGGCCCACATTGCGTCCATGTATTCGGGAGGTCGATCGCCCGCCGGCCAGCGCCATCAACAAGCCGGCGTGGGTTTTGGCGGCAGCCAACGCAATCGGTCGAGGCGTTGCCCGCAGCGCCCAGCGCTCGACGCCCCGTCCGCGGGGCCATGCTTCTCCGGAAATCGTTGATCCGCGGACCGTATAGCGGGACGCAAATTGTTTCCATGAGCTTGTAGCTTCAAGGGCAATGCGAATATTTCCACTGGCTTTCACCTCGCCGACCATCACCCGGCCAAAGCGGCTCCATTGGAAACTGATTTTGGCTTTACCGATGTACCATACGGCCCGGTTGAATTTCCAGCCGGGGCTGGAGGCGTGGTAATGTCGGACATCCTGGTTGAACGCCGCCAATGAATCAACCCATTGTCCACCCCGCATCCAACCGATACGTACCAGAAATGCGGCCTTATGTGGTACCACAAACGCCGCCCCGGTAACGGTATTGGTATAAACATTGCCTATCAGAATGCGCCGCGACGATGGACTGACACCTGCAGCGACTGAGGCCCCGGCCGACACCGCAAAGAACAATAGCCCGGCGACCAGTGGTATAAATATCCCTGGTACGACCTTTTTTCCGATACCCATCGCTTGAGTCCCGCTATCCTGTAATATGTACACTTGAATATCTCCGTAATACGATTTTTTTTGCAAAGTCGGTGCGGGTTTGGGCCTTCCACTTTCAAGGCCAGTGGGGAAACTTACCACGCTTTCGTTGCGCATCGGCTCCAGGTGGTTTACCAATGCCCCGATCTTCCGTTCCCGAGGGTGGGAAATTGGCCCCAAACCTCCGCACGGAACCGCGTAACGGCCCGCATCGTCGGCAGCCAGACCCAATAGGAATCGCCGCTTTGACGCACCCGCAGCCGCGCCGATGCGACGGAATGGCCATCAACCTCGGCCCGAATGGTGGAATTGGCAAATGGTCCCAACCGCACACTCATCATAGCGACGGGCTTAGCGGATTTGAAAACCAATGTCAGTTTGTTTCCGTGGCGTTGCAGGTCATAGCTTATATGACGTAGTACCCGACGGCCATTGTCGGCGGTGGTCAGAAGAGGATAATTTCCGATGTGAATTTCCGTCCAGCCGATCGGCAAACGGGGAATCAGTTGTGAATGTCCCGGATGACTATCGTCCACACCAATCACCAGCCGCAGGGTCTTAACCGTCTCGCCTTCTTGTACACCATTACCCAGATCGCCGGTGCGATGCCAATACAATCCATGCCGCTGCACCTGACAGCCTTCAGGGGTAATGTAGGGTTTGTATCCGGGATAATAAATCGTCTTGGCAAACCAATTGAGCATGGTCGTGGCGTCGCGCATCCGATCCAGCAATAGCGCGGCCTGGGTCACAAACCCCTGGCCATAGCCCATTGCGGTTCCATAAAAGCCGAAGGGATGATAGGAACTGACCAGTCGGCGATAGGCGTTGAGATCACGAATATGCCATCCGGGAATGTTGTCGTGCGGAGCGAAGCCGCGACGATCGGCCATCGTGATCAACGGTCCCATATTGGTGCTTCGATTCGGCCATCCAGCGGGCACCAGCGTCCAAGTCGGTCCCCAGCGGCCTTTGGTGAAATACACCTTTTCAATAGCTTGGAATAATCGGTCGGCGGTGGCTTGCCAGCGTGTCGCTACCGCGGTCTGGCCGATTGAAGCCGCCATGGCGGCGTAAGCGCGCAGCGCCTGTTCACATAGAACGTCAGCGTATTTGGCATGGCCGATGCCGCCGGCACATTCGCTGTCTGTTTGCAATACGCCGTCGTCGGAACCTGAGATGGCCGGGTGATCGAGTTGCCACCCTATCCAATTCCCGGCGGCCAAGATGTCCTTCCAGTGCTTGTGCATCCAAGTGTTGGGATGCGGCTGGCGCTGCCAGAGTTTGTAGGTAAACAACATGATCAGTCCCTGGGCGTCATTCTCAAATACGCCCGTTCCTAAAGCTGGTGATGGGATATTGATAATCCGGCACCAGTGCGACGGAAGTTGCACGCCTTGGGAAGGCAGCGAGGGTTCTCGCAGGTCGAGGCTGGGCTGCCAGATTCGCGTACCGGCGTATGCGCCGATCTTAAGCGTCGCGATTTTCCAGGCACCGAACCCCGGCGGCCAGATTTGCGCGCCTTTATAGATTAACGACGACTCCTGCGTCCAGAGCCGCGCCTCCCGAAAGCAGTAATCAGCCACGCGATTGGCGCGTTTGAGAAACCCCAGTTCCGTGATTTCCTGCAAGCTCCTCCCGAGATCACGCCCCCATGACATGCGGGCGTAGGCCCCGGCATGCTTCCGCCAGGTTCCGATGCCGGTGTACAACCACTCCGGCGCGCCCGGTGTTGAGGTATGATATATGCCATTACGGCCAATTTTATTCAAAATATCCTGAACGTCATTATAAAAGACACTGGTGAGAATATCGGCATAAACCGAGCCACGAAAGCGAACGCGCGGCCCGCGGTAGTCTGTCGGTACGCTGATCGGCAGATGGGAGGGAAAGTCGCGGGGGGTCGTGTAGAGAAGCCCGCGTAAGTGGCGCAACGCGGCCTGCACCGCCGGCAAGCGGTCCGCGTTAGGCTCCAGTGGGTGGGTGTTGATCCAGCGAGCCTCAGCGGCGGTAGGCCGATTATAGGGCAGGCGAAGCCAGTTGGACGGTGGCGGCCCCGTTATTTCCGCAGTTATTCCGGAAATGATTGGGACCCCCGCTTTTTTGGGGTTGTCTTCAATCCGAATATCTTTAATTTTCCCCGGAAGCGGCACAATCACGCCCATATAAGCACTGGCGGCCCCAAAACCGGTGGGCCGCAGCGCCAGCGCATGATGCAACACACGCCGCGCCGCCTTACTGGAGGCAAACGGCTCCGGGGCCTGCTCCAGCGGAGCGTACCACCAGGCACTGTAGCCGTAAATCAGTGGATATCGCACCGTGTGCCCGTCGGCGTAGTCCAGCGCCAAGGTCCCCATCCGATCACCGATAAAGATAATATGACGCCAACCATTCGGATTGCCCCAGACCGGCTCGCCGTTGTCCCAGGTGCCGGTAAATCCAGCCAGATAAAGTTTTCGCACATGCTGATTCAATGGGATTTTGACGCTGCCCCCCGATTTCACCATGACCCGATGTGTAAGGACAAACGGCACCCCATCCGATTGGTGATAACCCCGCATCAAGGAGCCTTGCCGGGCGTTCTTAGCCGACGATAAGGGAACCGCATACAGCCGGCTTTTTGATGCCGGAACATCCATCTCTTTCCCGGCGGCCTGTTGCGCCGACACCGATTGTTCGGTCAAGGCCACAACCGTCAGTAGCAATGCCCCCAAAATCCATACGCGCCAATTCATTTTCACCGTTGTTCTCCTTACTGAAATAATTTTAGTGCTGCACGCGTGCCCGGATGCGGCACGATTTAAGAATTGCGCCAATACGCACCCAAGCCCATTGGGAATCGCCGGAGTCAAAAGGCGTCGCAGTTATCTTGCCATGATTGCCCATGACAATCAATTTCTTCGCGCCAGGCGGAAATGGCCCGAGCCGAATGGCCACGTTGTCAACGGGTTTGTTGACGGATATTTTCAAATTGAAATTCACACAATTTTTGTCGCGTGCAAGATCCATCGACAACTTGGCCATCTGCGATTGGCCGGAGGAAAGCACCCGCACCGGCCAGTTGTGAACACTCATACCGGTCCAACCGATTGGCAAGCGAGGCATGAGTTTAAGCGCTCGCAAATGCCAGTCATCGATACCGAGAAGTATGTCGCACGTGTTAATAACTTCGCCCATCTGAAACAGGTTGCCCAAGTCACCTCCGCGCGCCCACATGGATCCATTGGATTTCATAATTACGCTCTCGGGCACCCTGTAAGGATGCGGCTGTCTGGGAGCGAAACATATCTTGGCCATCCAATCGACCATATCTGTGGCATCATGCATCTGATCGAGCAAAAGAGCCGATTCGGTCGTAAACCCCTGGCCATATCCCAGGGCGGATGGATCACAGAAACGAGGATGGTTGGAGGACAGCATCATGGCGTAGGCGTGCCTTGTACGCGCAGCCCAGCCGGTCGGTAGGTGCATGACCGCGTTGTAACCGTAAAGGACCGCGGCATCAATAATCGGGGCCATGGCTGCAGGCGGTCCCCATCCACCAAGTCTTTTGGGATTCCATACATCCCCCCAAGAGGAGTTGTGCGCTGGAAAGTACGCATCCATCGCACCGAGCAGGCTTTCCGCGTAAGTCCGCCAATAGCGCGCCACATCGGGTTTTCCGGCAGCTTCCGCCATCTGCGCATACGCCAGCAGGCCGTAGTAGCAGGGCACATTGCAGTAAAGGCTTTCCATCTCCATGCCGCCCTCGCTTTCGGAATATAGCAAGCCGTGTTTGGAGAATGACAACTTGGGATGGTCCAGACACCATGGAATCCAATTGCCAACCGCTTTGATCGCTTTCCAATGCTTGTCAACCCACGCCTTTGGCTTGCCCGCTTTTTCCCAGTAGCGCCAGGTACCAATCATCAGGAGTCCTTGGCCGTCGGTCTCAGGGTTGCCGTAGTCCGGCGTTTTGAATTTGGTCGGCCACCCTGCCTTCCGCAGTGTGTTGAAATAAAATAAAGGCTTGTTGGCGATCACTGTGGCATGGGCCGGTACCGGCTTACCGTCCATTTGGAGGCGCGGATAAGACCGGGGGAAAAACATCATCCAGTGATCGTAATAATCCACGGCTTTCCGAGCCTTAGAAAGAAAACCCATGTTGCTAAGCAGTGAGAGGATGTTGGTCCGCGTGTAGGAATCGTTGTAGTATGCTCCTAAATCCGGAGCATAGCCCACCCATCCCTCGTAGTTTGGGGCCTTGAATGCGGACTCGTGCACCATACCCGTGCGGTTACTAACACGCCCCAGAAGTCCGTCGGCATTTTCCAGGAACACGTTGGTCATAATGGCGGCTGTTGGCGGCCCAGTGAAGGTTACCTGGGGGCCGGGAAACGGGCGTTTGAGATGAACAGGCGTTTTTCTGATGGTTTGGAAATTAATATCGCTGGGGAAGGTGTAGATGGCCCGTTGCAAATCCCTGATGGCTGCTTGACGGCTGCGCGGCATCGGGTCCAACGACGCAACCGAATGATCGGCCAGCCAACTTCGGAGAGGGTCAGACATCGGGCCACCACCGGCGCAAAGAAAACGTCTGGAGTCCAAAGTTTGCCCATCCGTGACATGACCAAAAGTGATCCCGTCAATCACCGGATGGCCAATATGCCTGGAATTGTCCCTAAGCGATATTTCCGCCACGGATTGGTCACGGAGAACAATCCGCAGAAAATACGGCTCGCTTCCGCCATGGATTCCATTGGCGACGCATAGCGCGCGGTTCAAAATGGCCCGCTTGCCGGGATCGCTCTTGAACGGCTCGGGGGAAGCGTTATACCCCGCCCGCCACCATAACGTGTAACCGAAGATCAGCGGCACTTTATCGGTTATGCCGGACCGGTATGTGATGTTTAGATCTCCAGCCCTGTCACCGATAAATTGATTTGTGAAATCATCCGTTCCGCCCCAGTTGAAATGCGGCTTGTCAACTGAGTTTACGCCGCCGAAGACGTAAAGGTATCGGGCCTTGATATCCAGGCGCTTTAATCGCGCGATTCCACCAGCTTTTCCAACAGTCAGGATCGGGTTTTTTAAAAACGGTATGCCATCAATAATATCCGGAGTCAGCCGATTGCCGACCACGGCAGGTTTCAAGACCACATAAGGAGTTGCGGCTGCCTGGCACGCTGCCGTAAATGTGCATAAGGCAACAATAATGCCTGCCCATGTGAACAAATTCAGCGTACGGGTGGCGATCTTATTGGTTGAGGTTATTCCCGCGAACCACCGCCGACGAGAAAAAGCATCTTCATCGCACGGAAAAGCGAAATGTAATTTGCCGAACATAAGCTGCCTCTTTTATTGACAAACAGCGGGCCAATGTGTCGCCATTGTTCCACGAAATTAAGTCCCTGCCCGGGATGCTGCAAAGCGGGTGGTGGTTCCCGGCCGTCATGAACATTTCGTCCGATGCTGATCGATGCCCATCCGCCCACCGCCAGAGCTACCACGGGTTTGTGCATATTAGTCATAAACTAACCTCCTCGTAAAAATGACTTCTGAATACTCTCTTCCGCACTATAACATATACCCAACGGCGAAGCTGGGCTGAATTTCAACCACCCTAATCTGTGTTCCGCAAAACCTTCGCTGGAGGCAGATCCGCCTGATGGCGGCATGCCGTAATGGCGAGCGTACCGCACATACTTAACACCATATTCCCATACCGACGAAATGGAAATCCCACATTTCGTCAATTCTGGTGCCAATTTTTGTCACATTATTTGCTGGGACATTATCGCATTGACTACAAAGGGCACACGTATTGCCGCAAAACGACACTTCCATTACCCCCTACTTTACGTATAGTTGGAATGGATCAGTGAACGTGGAGAACTTGGATATGAACATTCATTTACGGCGCTTCTGTTGTACCGCCACTTTCGTCATCATCATTTCGTCGGCAATGATCGTTACCGGCGGGCCGGCGGCCGGAGCCGGGTTTCAAAAGGCGCAACCCGCCCCGCGACCCTATATGGGCTGGAGTAGCTGGAGTTCCATGCGCCGCCATGTTACTGCGGCCAAGATTGAAGCCCAGGCGCGGGTCATGGCCGCACGTCTTAAGAAATATGGATATACGTATATCAACATCGACTCGGGCTGGTCCAACGGCTATTACCCGGACGGTAAAAATCATCCCAATTCCTTTGATAAGTATGGCCGACCCATGCCCAACCATTATGAATTTCCGCATGGAATAAAAGCGGTGGCCGCGTATGCGCATTCACTGGGATTGAAATTGGGCATCTATATGAGTCCGGGCCTGAAGATACCGGTTTGGAAGGCTAACTGTCGGATTTTGGGCACACCCTACCGCGTGCGGCAAATTGCCGATCCGAAACGCTGGGGCAGCACGTTTCCGCATCATGTGCCGATACAGGGTGCTTATCGCGGCAGTTATGCCATCAACTACAACAAGCCCGGCGCGCAGGCCTATATTCAAAGTGAAGCGGACTTGTTTGCCTCATGGGGTGTTGATTTTATCAAGATGGATTGGGTGGCTGTGCGCGGTGGAAAACATCCGGTGGACAATCGCGCCGACATTCAACATTGGGCGATGGCGCTGAAAAAAACAGGCCGACCAATCTGGCTGGAGCTTTCCGCCGGGCAGAATATCAAATATGCGAAGTTCTGGACAACTTATGCCAATGGCTGTCGGCTGGATAGCGATATTGAAGCCTACGGCACGCCCTACCTGACAAGCTGGCAGCATGTCCTGCTGCGCTTCCGCGAGGCACCGCCGTGGGCCAAATATGCCGGCCCCGGTTACTGGAATGATCTGGATTCTTTGGAAGTCGGCAATGGCAACCGTGATGGTTTAACGCCCACCGAGCGACAAACCGCGATGACGCTCTGGTGCATCAGTTGCTCACCTATCTATCTGGGCGCGAACCTCCGGCACCTTACCGCCGGGGATTACAAGATGGTCACCAATAGAGCCGTGTTAGCCATTGATCAGGCGGGGCGGGTGGCGACACCGATTTCGCAGGCCAGCCCGCAACAGGTATGGAGAGTAAAAAACGCCGATGGTTCCTATACAGTGGCGTTGTTTAATTTAGCCAACCTTCCAGCGCGGATTACCGTTCAGTGGCGGAAAGTGGGGTTCACCGGGTCCGCCACCGTCCGGGATTTGTGGCGGCATCGCGATTTGGGGACATCCACACGCGGCTTTTCCACAGTTCTGGCACCACATGCGTCCCGCCTGCTGAGAGTGACGCCGAAAACGTGAACCTTTACCGAGAAATGGAAACAGAATACAATTCCGTTCCCGGGCTTTTCTTTCGGGCAGTCTCCTGGCGGAACACGGCTTTTACCATGCAAAGTAAATGCCATTGCGTTGGTAATGCACTTTCACTTTAGACATTGGATTCCAGATTACCGAGCCATCCGCGAACAAATCATGCACACCGTCGGGCAGGTAATTGTTGTTCTGCCCGTCAACGTGATTTGATCCGGGAGCCCATTGGGATTTACTGGACCCGATACCATAGGTAAATGTCGCTCCTCCGGTGATGAGATTGGCCCCGACATTGTAGTTCATCACCGCGATATCAGAAGCCAGAATCGAACCAGGACCGGATTGGAGATTTTCCGCCGGCATGTGGGACGTATCGGTATTATTGTAAAATGTATTTCCCGAGTAGTTGGGATTTCCCTGCTTGTAATAGTCCCGCTCAATAACCCGCATATCGTACGCCGGACTATAGCCCTGCGGGAACCAATTCCCGTTCGTGGCATCACCGGTGCCGCGATCCACCCAGTAACAATACCCGGAGAAAAAATTCCATTCTGTCAGCAAGCCGCCCGGTTTGGGATAATTGGCAAAATATTGCGGTAGTATCTGATTGGGCATACTGATATCTCCCGGCTGCGTGGAAAATATCATAGAAACGCCCTGCACATTGGGCTTAAGAATGCCGGCTCGCATATTGACCATGTGAGCCGATCCGCTAAAGAGATTGCCGTTACTGACACCGAAGGAGTCGTAATACAACATCGAAAGTCCCCACTCCGCGATATTGTTATAGGATGTACGGAATCCCCCCATGGGCCAAAAATTGCCATTGGTCATAGGATAAGCGCCATACTCATTGGCGTATTCTTGCAAGGCGGTGCCCACCTGCCGCAAATTCGAAGCGCATTGAATTTGCAGTGCCAACTGCTTCGCCCGGACCAAGGCCGGTAAAAGCAGGCTGATCAGCAATGCGATGATCGAAATCACCACCAGCAATTCAATGAGGGTAAATCCCGAACGATGCCGACAAGGACGGCCACCTGACCCGATAAATTGGATTGGCTTCATAACCAACCTCCTTTTGTAATTTGCGCTAACAGTGCTTTGAGCCGCACCTACACTTTCGCCCGCAGATTTCGGGCAACCGATCTATAAATAAGTTTAGCCGGTTTGCCTCGCAAAGGAAGTCCCATTTTTCATCAAATTCAGTGGCGCTTTTAGTCAGATTCTTTGCGCGGCCATATCCGCAGCGGCCCGCCGTAACCGGATGCTCCGCCGGCACGGTCCGCACGCCCCAATACCACCTTCGGTTACGCCACCGCCGTGCCGATTCTGCCGCTCCCGATCCGTTTTGTTCAATGCGTCGGTTTGAGTTTTCGCACCGGCGGTGGATTCACTGGCAAAAGGTCTGCCGGCGGCGGCAATTTGGGATACACCGGATGTGGCTGGGTCTGATACCAGTAGGCGACCGATGCGTAGGCCGCCCGCACGTTGTCCCATGGCCCAACCTGTATCGTGAACCTGATGGATTTTTTAAATGGAATGGCATCCTCAATATGCCAGCGATAGGCACTGACTCGACCCAACTTCGCATTTTTTATCAGACATCCGTGGTAGGGTGCCCAATAGGTTCCGTGATCAAAGTACCAGCCGCTGCAAAAGTAATCCTCCGTCCCGGTACCTTCAATTGCCGGCATCAATTGGCCATGTTTGGCGGGGCCGATCCCTTGATAGTAATTGTGGTTTTTGCCACCATCAATATAGACCATCTCATTACCTTCCAGAAATTCAAATCCACGATCTTGGAGATTTTGCATGAATAGTGCGGTACCAACATACTGCCCGCGCCCGGTGGTATTAAGAATGACATAGTTTTTACCCGGCGGCACGGGGTTCTCCTGCCGCCACAAGGCATGGAATTCCAGCATTTTTCGGGAAACATGCCGGTAGGCGTCAAACCCGATGTTCCAGTAAAAGCCATTTACCGGCTTGTGGGTCTCGTTGGTAATGGTCCAGTATGCGGATTTATGAAACGGCATGGGCCAGAAACAGTTATATCCGCCGCTGGTTTCCTCAAGCGGTGCGGATTTATAGTCCACCTGCTGTCCGAATCCGACACCGAAAAATGCCCCCAGCGGGACACGCACACTCGGGTGCTTTTCGCCATCCCAGTACATACGCAGGATCAGTTGGCATCGCACCTGGGTATTTCCCGGAAATGTACACCAGAAGCGGCGGATAATTCCGGCTCCCTTATAATTCAACAGTACCAACTTCTGGCCGGCGGCAATCGTCCGGCAATCGTTGTTGCGGCCCAGACGATTCCAACTGCCTGCATGTTTGGCGATTCCGGTCCGCTCAAGCGGCAAGCCGCTTAAGGGACTTCCCAGACCGGGAACCGGCCCAACTGTTTGCCCCTGCGCCAGAGTTGGCACAAGAAAAATAAGAAATCCAATCCAAAACGCGATGTTCCCTTTAAACCAAAGCATGTTTTACTCCTGAAGTTATGTCCTCATGAAAAGGCCGACGGTCTTATTTCACGAAAGCATTCGACTGTTCTTTCTTGTGGTCGGGAAACAAGGCCTCTTTTTTTAGATAAAAGCCATACGTGCAATCCATGTTGCAGATCGGCCCAATGGGCTTGGTCATGATATGGAACGGTTCTTTTAAAATAAGCTTCACCATCGGTTCGAGGGCGTCCTGAGCGTCTTCAGGGATAATAATTCCAGGCATCAATTTTTGGGCGAGGTTCTCCGGCTTCCACCATGCGTTGAATCAGACGTTGCCGCAGGTGCGCGGTGATCTGCCGCATGGATCGGTCTCCGATATAATGCACGATTCCCGGCGGATCAACCCGACCGCACATGTTAAACAACTGCGCCGGATCCGCCCGGTTATTATACAACTGGTAGTCCTGATAGCGCATGCTGTGAGCGCTGTTGACCCCGGGGGCCAACGCCACATAGGTCCATTCAGGGGTACGCAAAGCGCGTCCGGTCTCTGATTCGCTGATTTGTACAAACACCTCTTCCGGCCAGGCGGCGCGAGCTGCAGGATCATGCACCAGCGGCAGCAGGCTGTGCCCCATCATGAAATCGGGGATTGGCGCGCCGGCGGCGTCCAGCAGTGTTGGTGCCACATCAATGATGTTAACCAGTTGTGGAATCGTCCGGCTGTTGTCAAATCCGGGGCCTTGAATCATCAGTGGAATATGAATGGAGCTGTCATGCGGACTTCGCTTGTATTCGGTATTCCGCGTTCGGAAGTGACAACCATGATCACTAAGAAACATGACGATGGTGTTCTGATCCAGATTTTGTTCCTTGAGCGTTTTGAATATTCGACCCATGGAATCATCAATCGCTTTACAATCTCCGTAATATTTATTGAGCGTATGGGGCCAGTCGCCCGGCAGTGGACGAAGATCGGGCGGCACGTACGGGTTGCGCAACTTTTCGGCAAATCCCCGTGGAGGCACAAAACCACTGCCGTTCTGTTGATGAGGTTCCAATTGCGACAGCACCAGGAAGAATGGCTTGTCATGCTTCTGACGCAGGAATGTCTCCGCCTGATCCGTTAAAAAATCAACGCGATATACATCTTCTCCATAGTGTACCGGGTTGCCGGCGTTATCCCAGAATTGACTGTCGTAGGGCTTTGTACTGACCTCAGGAACGTTCGCCGCCAGCCAGAAACCGGTGAAGCCGTACCGATATTCGGGTGGAACAGGCCCCTTGCCCTTTCGGCCCGGATTCGGTGCCAGATGCCATTTGCCGATGTAATTGGTGCTGTATCCGGCTTTTCCCAGGAGCGTTCCGAGCGTCACGGCATCGGGGCGCAAACCCAATTGAAGTCGCCAGAGACCGGTTTGGGTCGCATATTGCCCGGTAAACAGGCATGCGCGGGATGGGGAACACAACGGCTGATTGGTCATGGCGTTCTGAAACACAGTTCCCCGACGGTACATCGCATCGAGATTCGGTGTAAGAGCCATGGAGTTCTGACTGGCGGCACAAATAAAATCGGAGCGAAATTGATCCGAGATAACCATCAGGATGTTAGGCTGTCGGACCGGTCTTGATGGCGCGTCGGACGCATCCGTCATCGCCGCGACCGCGGGCCGGGACTTATGAAGCAGCGGTGAGGCCGCAGCCAACGCCGATGTGATCAGAAAATTCCGCCTGGTACCGCCTTGGCCGCCCGCTGCACTTTTTATGGTAGTGACCGAATCATTTTCTATAACCATGGTACAGACACCTCCGATAAATAGATAAGCCCCGGATATTCATCCGATTGCAGTTCCATATTGCGCTTCTGAATTTTCAGTGCGCCATGGTCCGCGCATTACTGACAGTATGAATCGTCAGCGTTGCCGCGGGCAGTCCGTGTGCTTTGGCGGTAAGGGTAATGGTTCCCGGATGATCGGCTGCCCGTACCATCACCATACACACGCCATGAAAGGCTCGCACCTGATGCCCCACATTGGATTCATGACTCGTGGGATTTCCATTATTGACACCGGCAATGGATCCGGGGCCGGAAATGGTGAAGCGTATCATGTTATGCGCATCGGGTACCATCGTACCGTGCGCATCCTGCACCGTGACCGCAATCGGAGCGATGCTTTCCCCGTCGGCGGAAAGGCCGGCGACCTGATTCCGCAGTTGCAACGATGCCGCCGGTCCCGCGGTTTGTGTGGAATACCGGGCCACGACACGATTGCCGTCATAGCCTTGCGCGGTGAGCGTGCCGGCCGCATACGGCACATTCCAATCCAGATATTTATACTTGGGCATGCGTTTGACGCCGAGACTTTTGCCGTTAAGGAATAAGCCCACGCGATCGCAATTGGAATAACAGCGAATCAGAATCGGATGCCCCTGCATGGACCGGGGAAAAGTCCAGGCCGGGAAGATGTAAACGGAAGGTTTATTTTTCCACCAGGCCCGCCAGTAATAGTAGACCGCCTTGGGAAAACCGCACAGGTCCATGTCGCCGGTGTTGCTGCTGATATCCGGCCAGCCGAAGGGATTGGGTTCTCCGCGATAATTAAACCCGGTCCAGACAAATGCACCCGCCACAAATGGATGTTCCATAACGGGAATAAGCGTGGTCCAAGGGTTACGGCCACCCATGTAGTTGAACCGTCGATTTTTATTCCACATCCGCGGCGCACTGCCATAATCGTTCACGAGCCCGGTCTGTCGGCTGGTCACCCGCACCCCACGGGCACTGAAGATATTGACGTCTTCACTGCCAAATATCATTTTTTCAGGCATGAGCCGATGGATGGCGGGGTAGCTGTAGGTGTGATAATTAATGCCCAGGAGATCTTCCACGCTGAAAAAACCTGTTTTGTTGTAACCGCCGCTCATGGCGCAGGTTACCGGGCGCGTCGGATCAAGCCGGTGTACCAGCGCCTTCATGGCTGCAAAGATTTTGGCACCATAGGCTTTGCCCTGCAATCCCTCCTCATTGCACATGGACCAGAAAATCACACAGGGGTCGTTTCGCTGTGCCAGAATCATCCATTTCAGGTCAGACAAATTGGAATAAGGCGCACCCATCGGTGTTTTGGCGGTGTATACATCGCCCAGATGCCGGTTCTCATCCATCACCAGCATCCCCATGTGGTCGCAGGCGCGGTAGAAAGCCGACGCCAGAGGATTGTGAGCCGTGCGATACGCATTGGACCCCATCGCCTTGAGCTTGGCGATCCGCCAGGGCCAGAGATCATCCGGTGCGCCAATGCCCACCGCAGGAAAATCCTGGTGGTTGCATGTACCCTTGATCTCCACATGCCTGCCGTCCAGGAAGAATCCATGATTCGGGTCAAAACGCAGTGTGCGTATGCCGAAGGTGGTGCGCTTATCATCGACCGTTTGGCCCTGGACCTGCAAGTGTGTGATCAGATGATATAAATTGCAATGTTTTAACGACCATAACGCGGCGTTGCGTATGCCGGCATGTTGGATAAATGTCTTTCGTCCGCCGGCGGCCAAGCCCTCAGGACTGGAAATCGTCGCCAGCACCTTGCCTGTCGGGCTGACAATTTGTGATAAGAGTGTAAATTGCCGACCTGTCCGATGGGCATTATCCACCGTGGTTTGAATCGTCAATTCGGCATACGCATGATCCCCTGCGGGGGAACCATAATGAATTTGCCCCGGTACCTTGCTGATGACAAACGTGCCCCAGGGCGCGACATGGAGTTTGTCAGTAATGATCAGGCGCACATGACGGTAGATACCGCCTCCTTCATACCACCAGCCCTCAAAGAAACGCGGATCGACAAACACCGCCAGGATATTAGGATGGCTGTAATGCAGGAACTTACCTATGTTGTATCGAAAACCGGTATAACCGCCGGGATGCTGGCCCACCAATTTACCGTTAATAAATACCACGGCGTCCCGATACACCCCGCCAAAATTCAACCAGATGGTCTTACCACGCGCTGTGGCCGGCACGTTGAACGTCCGCCGATACCACGCCGGATATACCGGCAGGTAGCCGTGCAACGCGTGAAGGTCTCCATAGTTGTACTTCCTGCCGCGGTGCGTAAATTTTCCCGCCACAATGTAATCATCCGGCAACTGCACGGTGCTCCACACGCCGGCGGGCCAAGGGCAGTGCAATTGCTTAATTTCTGAAGGATTCAACACCGCAGTACGTTTCCAGCGATTAAAATCCGGCATTTTATCGATCACCCAGTGGCTGTCGAGCAACCGCACCGTGCGCGTCAGGCCGATCAGCTTAGTGCCGGCAGCGGCCTGGAGTGTGCCGTTGGCCGGGCGGAAAGCCGCGATCGCCAGCACCAAGCCGGTAATCACACAGCGAAGCATCGGGGAATACGGATTCCTCAGTTTGCCATGGACGGAATTTCTCAATGTCAGCATACGCATACTCCTGTTTCGACCACCCGCGCCAGCTTAAAGATTCGCGAACAAGTTGCGACTTATGAAACTATACTCATTGACGAAAATCAGGACAGTCCCAAATTGCGTCATTTAGGGTGACCATTTTCGTCATCCCAAGTTTGCGGCAGCACGAGTTCGGAACCGGCCAGTTACGTAGCTATTTCCGCTACCGGCCTACACCGCAAACACCGTTTTTTCAAAATTCCGCTTATCGCGGCAATCCCCGCACCACCGCGATCAGATGCGCGTCGGCCCGGCCAATGGTTCCATCCTCCGCCTTGATCGCCCGGCAAACGTTATTTTCGTCAAACAAAAAGTCCTGCTCGTTGCGCGCCATCGCCGCCACCTCCCGGAAATATTTGATGGCTTTCCGCGGCTTATCCGCCAGCAGCAGCAGGTCGCCCTTTTCCATCCACGCTCTGGCTCCGTGGCCCCCAACGCGCTGGAGTCGATCCAGGTACGGCTTCGCGTTCACCCGAATCGACGCCAACACCCCCGACCGTGTGACTGGCTCGTGGCGATCGGCGGGTATGGCCGCCCCGGAAAGTTCCTCCCGCCGGAACTGTTGCACAATTCTCGGATCATGCCGGTACACCGCGTACAGGCGTTGTTCCAGGATCACCAGTGCCGTGGCGGTACCCCACAGCGGGCAGACATCAAAGAGGCTTTTGGCGTTCCGGAGTGCGGCGTGTTCCCTGCCCAATGCCGCCAGCGCCTGAATGCGGAAAATCAGTAGATGATCCAACGCGCCCGGATTCGCCGGTACCGCCAGAACACCTTGCCGTGCCAGCGTCGCCACGGTGCGATAATGCCCGCCGGCCATAAGTGGCCCCAGCCAGTATTGGTAGACCAGCACCGCCGTGGCATCGGGAGTTGCCCGCAAACGCTTGCTGATTAACGCCATCGCCATTTTTCGGGCTGTGGCACCAGCGCCGGTCAGTTGAGGTACCAAACTCGCCGCCCACGCCCGCATACGAATCTGCCGCGCGTCGGGCCGGGCCAGGATCGGTGCCGCTGCCACCAGGGACGCGGTAAGAAAAACGACGGTCAAGAATACCGTTATCCGAGCTGCCGTGAATTTGATTCGCATGACTCGACTCCGTTAAAGAGGGATAACGATTATTTTCAACGCCCCATGAACATCTGATCAACGAACAAAATGGTCTTGAGTTCCTTGCTTTTCTTGATCGTTCGTTGAAGCCCCGATGGCTATCATTGAGCGCCGCGCCGCCGGTCAGCGTCGGGTCTTATCCACCCAGGCATTGGCCCGCCCGATCGTGCCGTCCTCCGCTTTGATGCACGCCGCGATGCGCCCCGCCGCCTGAGTCAATTGCCAAGCCTGTTCCGACGCCGCATACGCGCTTAGGAAACAAACCATCGCCGCCTTCGGCTTATCCGCCAGCAGCAGCAAATCCCCCCGGCCCATCAGATCGTAATAACCCTGGCCGAGACGGCCCCACGCCCGCGTAAGGTAGGGTGCGGCATCCACCTTAATGCCGGACAACACAGCGCAGGTTGCCGCCTGCGTTCCGGGCTGGGGTGCCTTGGCACCGGCGATCTGTTCACGTTTCAGCCGGCGCGATTCCGCGGCCCCATCCGGCAAAGCCGCCCGCAGACACCGGGCGACGATGGACAACGCCGCCCCCGTGTTGCGCATTGTGCATTCGTTAAACAGGCTTTTCGCCTCCGCCAGAGCCTCCCGGGACTGGCCCAGCGCCAGCAACGCCGCAATGCGAAATCTCAGCGCCCGCTGAATATTCGCCGGCCACGCGGGCGTGTTGAAAATTTCCCGGCGTGCGATTTCGGCCACGAATTGATACTGCCGCTTCGCCATCAACTCCGGCAGCCAACTGCGGCGGAGCTGGCGGCGGCAGGACAGGGCGTGGTATTTCACCATGTTCCGGATGTCCGCTTCGGCCAAGTCCACCGATGCCGGGCCGGCGGAACCCAGTTCCGCCGCAATTTGCCGGTACGCCGGATTCAAATCCGCCCCGGCGGCGCGGGCGGTTCCACCCACCAACAAAACCGTCGCAATTAAAAGCAACGCCGCCATCCGCGACATGACAATTCCAACTTTCATAGCCGCCTCGCTTTCATTATATGGCCGCCGGGGCTTTGCCGGCGGTGAAACGCACCATGCATGCGCAACGCCACAACATGCGATCCCGACCAGGATCGGTCGCGGCCCTGGCGAGCGCTCTACCGCGCATCAGGAATAAACATCCGAAAGACCGGGCATTGCATGGCCACCGCCAGAGCCGCCGGGCCGGAGGCGTTGCGTGTCGGATCGGGCACTGAAGCATATTGCACCTGCGACATCCATTCCACGTGGCCGTCCCAGAACCCCAGATTGCCGCCGCCGTCGTGCCGCGAGGAAAGCCAGTCGTGGCTGTTGTAGCCGGCCGGGTCGATGACCTCATCGTTGAACATGGATTTCCGGGCTGATTCCTCAATAAAGACCACGAATTTCGGGTTGGTGATCGTGGCGTCGCGCAGCGGGTACGTCCACGGGACGCTGAAGGCGGTGCTGTTACCGGCCCCCGTGCCGTAAATCTGCCCCAACACTCCGGCTTGGGAGTTCAATATGGCATTGGTTGTATAGCTCCAGAAACCGCCGGGGCCGCTCCCGACCAACACCGTCCGTCCATCGGGGGCCAGACGGACGGCATCACTGCTTGCGCGCATGCCATTATCCATCGGACACATGAATACTTTCGCAAATTTGTTCGTCAGAGGATTCAGATTGAGCGTCGCGGCGATGCTGTTGGCCCAATGCGCGCCACCCGAAGCCAGCAAACCGGGCACGGGCGGTGCCTGTGGTATCCCCGCCATGAATGGGTACAACGCCCCGTAATAAAGGTTGTAATCCGCGGTGGTACCCCATACCTGTTGGAGATTGTAATCTTCGCCGCCAGCGGCATCGGAATACGGCGGAAACATGGCCACGTGCGGAAACAGGATGCCGTTAAGTGGAAAAAATCCCTTGTTCGTTTGCACATATTCGCGTAATCCTGTCAGCAGTTGCCGGATATTGCTTTCACATACCACCGCTTCCGCGCTCTCTCTGGCGTTGGCCAATGCCGGCAGCAGCAGCGAAATTAACAGCGCGATAATCGCCAGCACCACCAGCAGTTCGACGAGGGTGAAGGCGGCGAATTTCAATCTCCAGTTTTCAGTTGCGCCCTTATCCATAAATAAATAACCTCGGTTTCCAAGTTCCGCATGACCCAGGTTCTATCTACACGTTGGGCCATCCTCTCCAATTGCCGAACGGTCATGTGGCTGGACGCTGGATGCAGGTGGCTCGGCACCGCCGTGGCTGTGGTCTGGAACAGTCAATAAAACAACCGCCGCCCCCTTAGCCAGCAGCGCATTGCGTACGAGGGATATCGTGAGGCCCCGCTCGATCACCGCCGGCTCATGGGCTTGTTGCCACGCCGCACCGAAGCAGCCACATGGCTGGGGATAATGTTGCAGCATGTCATGGAGGATCACACCCGAAAAAATCGCCAGCAACAGCAACGCCAATACAGCCGCAGTGCCTCGCCGCCAACCGACCGACAACCACGCCCCGAGCGCAACCTCAACGCCGATAATGCTTCCCGCCAACCATGGATGCGTACGCTCCAGTTGGCCAAACACCGTAAGATACCCCGGTGGAATGATGGCCTTGCTCAGGGCGGCGATGATAAAAACCGCCCCGACGAGGATTCCCAGAGCACGGACCACCACGATAACTATTCGTTTAGCCATTGGCGTTCGCCCTTTCAAAACCGACGCTATCAGCCTCGTCCGCACCACCCGCCGAAGCACCATGGCCCCGCCGGGCACGAACCGTGTTTTCATGGTTTGTGCAGCAGCCTGACCTCAATCGGCGGACTCCAGACCCGCCACGGGGCCTTCCCTGGCGTCGTAAGCGCTTCGGAAAGCCAGCGCCGCAAATACCACCGCTTGGTCCGGTTTTTCCACGATTGAATGTAGGTTTCAATTTGTATCGCCGCGGGCTTGTTATGCCGTGCCTTGGCCAGACACAGAAATTTCCATAGTAAGTTGGCGAGAGTCCATCGGTTGTCATACTGCTCTTTGCTAATCAGTGCCCGTAGCCCTGTGATGCCCGCCAGAACATGTGCCACATCCGCGCGTGGAAGGCGGTCGTCGCTTCTGTTGATCAGGGTCTGCATTGGCTTGAGCGTCGGTGTCATTGTGTAATAATCAGCCATACGGACGGCATCATGATAATAGTCGCGGAAAAGATGCCGCAACCTGGCATTGTGCGCTATTACCCAAGCGGGGGGATTTGATAGCAGCCATTTCCGCAGATGGCTACCAAGAAGCTGTTTTTCCGTACGGCTGGCGATGCCGGTATCCCAATAGCCCGCGAAGAGATTCTCCATGTTGAGACGAATTAGCGCCTTGCCGTAGGCTTCCAGAAGCCGAGGCGATCCCGCAGCTTTTATTGCGAGGTATGACTGCGCCCAAGAAAGCATATAGTTATAGGCACCAATCTGAAAGTTGATGGGGGTCTCGTGCGCGTGGGAAGCCAGCGCCAACTCAGGCAAACCCCCTTCGTCGTTAATGCGCGATTGTCCGAGGAACCGCTTCCACAAAAATCCCGGCGGCAACGCGCCAGCATTGATTTCCAGCACGAGGACATCGATTAGCCTGTGGAATTTCGAGGATTGCTGGTCCGCGTGCGGATTCACCGCCGCAATGGCGTGTTCCACCAATCGAAAGGTCCGCATGGTCAGCCGGTGAGATGGATGGCCGGTCTGCCCCAGCGCGGCTGCCGTACGCGACAATATCTTAGGAACTCGAAATTCAGAAGGTGCCGAACGGGCGAATCCCAATCCGCCGCTCAGGGCTAGCGCCAGTGACAGACCAAATCCCCCAGCCTTTCTCATATGCATACCAAGCTCCTCTGTAGTATTCAAATACGTGTTCCACCGGTCGGCCGGCAACATCCCATCCCATCTATAGGCACTAACTTAAAGCGACAAACAGAACGGAATTACTGACTAAGCAGTCTTCTCTGCTGTCGAAAATATTGCCGTTCGTCTTCCGTCCGCCGCCCTTCGCCAGACCGCTTGGCCAGTAATCATGGCCGGATTGGCTTGTGTGTGTCACAAAATAGATTCCGGGCCACACACTGCACCGGACGCTGGTGCCAGGCGGTTGACGGCGGTACCTTCGCGCCGCTAGTTAACCGCAAATCCCTGGTCACCCCCTGAACAACTCGAGCAGGAGCTATTCCACGATATCACTTGGACATCGCAATTAGTCCCTTTGACGAACAAAATTACTCCGCCTGTCACACCGGAGGGAGGCTGTCCATTGGTACAGCAAATGCATATCGTATCACCAACCGCAAGCGGGCCGCTTGGACAGCTGGCCATTGAGACCTTGTATTGGGCGAATATGGTGCATGATGGCGGCGGAGCCTCAAGCGTAACATTAGCCAGCATTACGCTACCGCCCAAGCCTATCGCAAGCCCCGCGGCGCAGACCGCCGCCGCGACGCCCAACCTTGTTTTTCTGCTTTGCCAGTTGAACCGATCACGAATTGTGTT
>DAHVEJ010000010.1:21928-49069 GCA_027313145.1 Phycisphaerales bacterium
ACGCCCGATGCCATGAGCTTGAGCACCCGATCTTCCGCTGGCAACAGGGAACGAACAAAATTGTTCACCACGCACCAGAACGCATCGCTCGCCTCGCGCCGGGTAGCTTGCCCGGTAATCCCCCTTTAATCTTATTCGGCGCTGGAGGGTAAAGTGCGACATTTTCATAAAGCCGGTGATTCCGCCCGTCCCGCCGCTTCGCGCTCATTCTTTGAATACCGAGCCGGGATTACGGCGGCAGTGCCTCCTTGAGCCAACGCAAAAGCGCTTCCTTGGCAACGGGTTCCATGGTCTCGTTGGCCTTAACTCTAGCCGTCCACTGTTGGAAAACGGCTTCGATCTTTTCCGAGGTCCCCCGGTGGCCGGAAAGATTCAGTCGCCGAAGGGCTACCATGGTGTTCACCAAGATCTCGTACCGCCAGTGAATGCTGGGCGCGGCTGAAATGCTTTGCTGTAAGATCTTTAGATAATTGCCGACGATTTTCCTATCGAATGGCCTGCCCGTTCGGCCGACAACATTGGCGGCAATGTCTAAGGAATTGTACAAGCGCCTAAAACGCTTGCCGCCGCGCAGGCTCGCGGTACGAAAGAGACCGTTCAGATCCTGTTGCTGTGCGACGGTAATAGCTAATGACGCGGGAATCATCTGTATCTTCCGCATCAACGGACCAGCTTCCTTTACCCGCAGCCGCTCCGCACCCGTGTGGACGTAGTACAGCAGCGGGTAGTACCACCCCATCGCGGGACTTTCCTGGCAACGTAGAAGTAACGAGGCCCGTGCGTAATGCGCGGCCTGTACCGCGTTGCCCGCCCGCATGAGTTCCAGCGCATGGTTTTGGATGTATGCGGCAATCCACATCCGATCACCAAGGATGCCGTAGCGCCAATGTTTTCCCTTTAACGGAACGTACCGCCCTTCCAAGTTTACGGATTGTAGTATCTTGGTTCTCAACGCATTGGGGTTGGCTCCGGCGTTGAGCGCTGCTACGAGCTGCCGGATGTCGGCACTGCGCTGGGCCAAAGCAGCATATATCGCATGTCGCGGATGGGGTTGAAAAACATAGGGGGCAACCACTTTGACCAGCTTGGCCACGCTCGGCAAATAGGACGCGTCCCCTGGCTGGATGCCGAGAATGTGTTGAACCCGGGCCGCCAACGTGAGGTGGCCCGAAAGGTTTGGACGAACAGCACCCGCCGATGCGAGCAAATGGCGTGCCGGGCCTGGAAGGGCTACCCCTAACGCGCCCAAGACTGTTCCGACAAAAACGGGCGTTACGCTTTTAATGCTTTTGATAAGCACCAACATTGTAGGGCCCTTATGAAAACTGATCCACGGCCGGTCATCTATACTCAATGCGGCAATTGATGACACATTGGAGATTGTGTTATGCCCGCAAAAATCAGACCTTTGTTGCATTTTTCGCTCCTCATAATGCATCACCAGACACCGAGTAGAGTATATGTATGCGGCACCAACCTCCGGGAAAGCTGCTATCGCACGAGGTGTAATTATTTTGCGTTCGAATTTTAGAGGGTAGTGTCTCCTACAAAGCGCGTACTGCGCCAGCGTTGTTGGCGCACATTATCGACCAAAATATCGGCATACTGGCCACGACTTCTTACTTCCCCTTGGAATCCCCCGGTTCTCCGAGGAACGAGGAATCGTCAAACCGGTGGTGGGGGAGAAACGCATCCACCCGCGCAATCAAAGATGTCAACATAGTCGCTGGCCGCAGTGGCACATTTAGAATTCGCGTTGACGTACCCCGCGGCGTAGCCAGTGCTGCAGCCGTTCGCGCAGGGAATACACACATACGCCTCTCCCCAGGATGTATAACTAAACGCGCCCGGGCACGCTGCCGACCCGGTATATTCATGCTCGCAGACTGATGCTGGAGGCTCGGCCATAGCCCGCTGTGTGAGCAGGCCAGAACTGCCGAGGCCTATTCCCAATCCCGCCGCGCAGACCGCCGCCGCGACGACCAACCTTGTTTTTCTGCTTTGCCAATTGAACCGGCTGCGAATTGTGTTGAACATAAGCATACTCCTTGAAAGGAACCAACAACGCATCGCTCGCCTCGCGCCGGGTAGCTTGCCCGGTAATCCCCCTTTAATCTTATTCGGCGCTGGAGGGCAAAGTGCGCCATTTTCATAAAGCCGGCGATTCCGCCCGCCCCGCCGCTTCGTGCTCATTCGGACGCCACATCGGAATCACGGCGGCAATACTTCGCTGATCCAGCGCCGGACGGCCATGGCACCTGTCGGATCCTTCTTTGGGCTAACCAAATTGGCTGCCGGGATTACTGCGAGTGTCGAGGCCAAGGACTGGGCCGACCGACGGTGACCGTTCAGTTCCAGCGAACGGACAACCTCCTTATAGAACCCCAGCGCGTGCCGCAATTCATACACCCGCCCCGCGCTGGCCAGCAGCCGCGCCTTGAGAGCCCGCGCGTAGCGAGCGATCAGCGTGGCCGGTGCAATATGTCTCCTTGCAAGGCTCTCCACTTGGCTGCCCAGTAGGAAAAACGGATCCGTGGCAAGCGAGGCAAAGCTCATATAGCGGCGTCGCGCCGCTATATAGATCCATCTGAGTTTTCGTGACTGTGTACTGGATAGGACCAAGGACCGGGCGTTATCGGAGGCAACAGGCATCCAGCGTGGATCTCCGAACCAGAAACCAAGTAGCGCTGGACCACCCATGTCCACGCTATCTTGACACCGCAAGATCAGCGAGGCCCGGCCATAATCTGCCGCCCGCCTCCAGTACCCCGCCGACAAAAGTTCGTCTGACTGGTGAGTTAGATAATTTGATAAGACCATGCGGAGAGCCAGAGTCCCATATCGCCATTTGTGCCCCGCCGGGGGCAGGTAATCGCCACCGAGAGTCAGCGCCCCGAGCAGTCGGTTCCGCAGAGCGGTAGCGTCAATGCCGTGCGACACGGCTTTCACCAGCGACCTAACCTCCGGTTTCATCGGCACCATCTCCCGGTCAAAGGCGCGCCATCCGCCGTTGTTCCACCGCGCTTTAGTTGCGGCAAGGAAGGCCACGATGCGGCGGTACTGGGAAAGGTACTCATTGTGGCCGATCGGCATTCCCAATATTGACTGCACCCGAGCAGCCAGCGGCGTGCCAGTTCCGCGCACGGGCCCAGCCCGTCCCCCGAGCGGGAAGGCCAGCATGCAGCCGGTAGCCATCGCGACAAATAGACAGAGTTTCACCAATCGCCTGTCCCCGTGATCCGCCGCTACCGGCCCTCCAACAGTACTCATTTCAGTGTTCACAACTCCAGCCCTTTCCGTACGTATGTTCAGTATGCCGTGAGATG
Source organism: Phycisphaerales bacterium (assembly GCA_027313145.1). GTDB lineage: Bacteria > Planctomycetota > Phycisphaerae > WQYP01 > WQYP01 > JAMDCX01. Next base: position 25,255 of record DAHVEJ010000010.1, read on the forward strand.
AACGCCGTGCCCTATGGGCAAGTTCCACTGTAACCTCCGCTGCCGAATTCGGGAACTGAAAATCCACACACGATTTCCGATGGCTGGCATCCTCCGGAGGGAGTTTGCACGGCGTAGAAATATTGCCCAGTGTAAGGGACTGGACAGGTGTGGAAAGCGTTGCAGCCGGGGGGAGGCGGAATGGAAATCGAATAAAGGCAGTACGTGGTTGGAGGCTCGGCCATAGCCCGCTGCGTGAGCAGGCTAGAAATGCCGAGGCCTATTCCCAATCCCGCGGCGCAGACCGCCGCCGCGACGCCCAACCTTGTTTTTCTGCTTTGCCAGTTGAACCGATCACGAATTGTGTTGAACATAAAGGATCCTCCTTCAAAGGAACCAACAACGCATCGAATTCCGGAACACCCGAAATCCACCCAGTTAGCTGTCACGAGGAACGGTGTCGCGGAGCCAACGCCTTAGCCGCTTGCGCAAGCGATCCTTGGCCCGCTTCACGGTGCGTCTCTGTTCTCCCGGAGGCGTGGCTTCCATGCCGAGAACCCGTGCGTATTCAGGCGTTGTCCGTACGCCCGATGCCATGAGCTTGAGCACCCGATCTTCCGCTGGCAACAGGGAACGAACAAAATTGTTCACCACGCACCACAACGCATCGCTCGCCTCGCGCTCCGCGAGCCGATCCAATAAACAACTATTAAACTTATTCGGCGCTGAATGGCGAAGTGCGACGTTTTTTTGGCCCCGGCCAATCCGCGTGCTCCTCCGCCTCTCGCTCGTTCGGATATCCGCCAAGTTGCGTCGGCCAGCCATCTCAAGAAACGACCAGAGGCTGGACCGCGCCGGCACGTAGGACTGTGGTGACCGCAGGAGGCCCATAATGGCGTCAACCGCCGCGTCGTGGGCCATGCTGGCATCCCGATTGCGCCCCCAGCCGGTGCCGAGCACCCCGGCCAGCGGTTCAAGCGTAAGTTGGGCCAGTTCCTCTCGTGCGGCCGCGTCGCCAGCCACAATCCTCCGGTAGGCGGACGCAAGTCGGTCTGGGTCTGGTTTTGCGAACATGGCAAACTTCGCCTCTGTCATCAAGGGCCCCGCGGAATTCCGGAACGCCCCGGAACTCGCGTTGGCCTCAATTTTCCGCTGCCCCAACACTCTTGTGTTGCAGCCTCCAAACTTCCCGCCGGATCACATGAAACTCGAAGCCTCTGTAGGATTCATGCACGCCATCCCAACGGAGGGCCTTTTCTATTTGCCGCGAGGTCAACATTCCGCATGCCTTTTCCACCGCTTCCCAGCGGTGGAACAGGCTCAGATGGTAATAGCAGTTTCCTGCGACGGATGCCGTTTGTCCGTCTTTTGGAATGGTGCCGTACCCCGCCACGCACCAGCGCAGAACCGATAGATAAGCCAATTGTTGGTTGGCCGTCCACGCGGCAGTATCGCGGTGTTCGAGCACATTCGTAATCCGCAATATTCGCCGGGCCGAGGCCAAGCCGCTGTCGCCCGTTTCCGCAGGCGGGTCACCGGACAATTGGGCATTTTGCCATCGGGCCACTAATTGGGTTCGGAATTCACGCCTTTGTTTTTCATGGGCTTGCCACGCCCGGTAGCCATAATAGTACGGTGCCGGATGTTGGGCCAGCGGGTCCAGCATCGCCGCCTGCAAGATCGCGTTGAGGGAGTAATTCTTGGCCATGCGAATCGCCAACTTCATCGGCCCGCGAACCAGGAATCGCTTCCAGACCCCGCCCCAGAAATCCAGCACTCGGCTTTGGGCGGTCCCGCGCATCTTTGCCAAAGTCGCGGTGTTGGGCTGAAGGGCGGTGCCAAAGTGATAGGATGCAGGAAGAGGGATCATGGTAATAGTATAATCGCGGTCACGGTTCATCCCGCTGTGGCCGTCCTTATTGAAAAAGTAGAGTGACAGCGTGTACGCCCCGGGGGGAATGTGAAGGTACACGTACAAATCGGGTCCTTGCCACGCCATGGGATAGGTCTCACCGTGATCGTCCAGTTCCGATTCCCGCCGGTCCGCCTTCCAAGTTGCCGTGTGTGCGGCGACGCATTGATCAAGGTAGATCTCCGGCAATTCCAGAACCCGCTTTTTCGCGGTGGAAAGCCACGTCATGTAGTACCGAACCGAATCGCCCTCCGGAAGATGATACGCCCCACTGTCATGCGGCCTATGATGGGGGCCGATTCCCTCATTGTGGTCCAATGCCAGCGGTCCAGGTGCCCAGACATAATCGCCAACACCCGGGGGGGAAAAAAATGCAAACAAGCACGCCCAATATCTTCCATATCTTCCCAGCCAACTACCCTGTGTTCGCCAGTCGTCGGTAATCGGTATAACCCGCGGGATGGTCCCGGCGCGCCGAGACGGGATATTGTTCTTCAGCAGATACTGATACAGGGCCGCAAGCTGCTGGCGCGTCGGCGGACTTGCGCCGCGCGGTTCGGAGATTGCCGGGGCATTTTTGTTGCCTTTACTCGTATGCTTCCAAAAATCCCTCGCACCGCGCAACATGACGATGGAAACTCCTTTGCCATAAGTTCCCACCGCCATCGCGCCGCCGGGCAACGGCAGTAATGCCGTGACATAATTGCCGATTTGCGGCTCATGAATTTGCAGGCGTTTGATTATTTTCCCGGCACGGTTGTATTCCCACACATCAATGCCGCGCCGCCGGTGGCCCAGCCACAAATCAGTGTCCAATGATCGATGACGATCGCTCAAGGATCTAGAAGTTAGGAGTTGGGAGTTAGAATGAGTTCTTCCGATTTCTTGATCATTGGTCATTGATCTTTGTTCAGTGAACGCAACTGCGGTGGTGTAATCTTCCATGGGCAGGGCATTGAGCACCTCCGGCGATGGGGCCTGCCAATGGCGTGGCGGCTTCCACAGGCCCCGTACCTTGGCCAGAAAATCCTGGCCGCGGAGGAAGGTCCAATTTGCCGCCGAGTGGCCAGCAGGGCTGGCCGGTTTACCAAACGCGAGTCCGCCGTCAGTGGCGGCGACAACGGTGCCGTCGGGTTCGACCAGAAGGTTATTGAGGAGATTGCTCGGCAGCCCCCGACCTGTTGCGGTCAACGGCATGGTCCAGGAACCAGTTATGATGCTCCAACGATATGGGGCGGAAAAGGGCAATCGCCGCAGTGATATATCGTCGCCGGTTCCACCGCTGGCGGAGCCGGTGGCCATCTGGGAATTACTGTTCGCCGAGCGCCCCGCTGGGCTAGCTGGTTTACCAATTGCGATGCCATCACATTGCGTGCCCACATAAACCGTACCATCCGGGGCGAAGGCAAGACAATCGGGGTTTTGAGGCAATCCGTCGGCCTGCGTTAAATAGTGCCAGGTGCCGGGGGCGAAGGTTACAGGTGACAGGGGACGCCTCGCATCCTCGGAGGCCGATGAGCATTGATAAATCGATATGCCCGTTTCTGTGCATATCCACATCTGATCCGTGTATTTATCAAATTGCAGATCGAAGACATGGTTGCCCAATGGGCCCGCCAATACATGATGCTTCAGGTATTGAACAATGTCATAGTCCTGCCAATGACGTCCGTTATACACGCTGACACCATGGTTGAGCGTGCCGGCCCACATGCGTCCTCGGTTGTCACAGGCCAACGCGTAAATATTATTATTACCCAGTTGGCCATGGGTATTTTGTTTCGTGAATTGCGTGACTTGTTGGCCCGTGGGTGCCGCCGGATCATACCGGTAAACCCCGTGGTCTTCCGTGGCGATCCAGATATTTCCGGTTTGATCGCGGCACAGAGCCGTAATAAACCGCCCAGGCAACGGTAGATTCCGAACTTGGCAGCCCGGCCACGGCAGACCGGCCCGATTAAGACTGTCAAGGGATATTGACACCATCGCGGCGTCAAGCCGGCCCGGAGTCGGCAGCTTGAAACCCGAAAAGTCCACCCATGGCAGGATAGCCCGATGAACCATATAACGGCGTTGCGTCAGTATCCGGGCACCGACTTGGTCAGAGGATCGCGGTGGCTCCCGCATGGCCATGGAACCCAGCTCGCCCGCCGCGGATTGAGGCACCCGTCGTGGCGAACCGATACGTTCCGGGTCATGCCGAAAGGGAACCTGCGCCAAGAACATCCCCGGAGACAGTTTGATCGCACGGATCTGTGGCTGAGAAAGCACCGTCGGTCCCCGCGCCACCACCGCGCCCCGATTGGCAACGGTCGATACGCCTTGCGGTCCGGATGCCGAGGGTGGCCGAACTTGGTTGCCGCTGCGGACACCGGACAATAGCCACACGACCGCCGCCACAATTACCAACAGAATCGCCGACGCGCCCATAAGATTCGCGAACCGGGAGTGCTTCTTGAGCGCGTGGCGTAAATTACCGGGGGCCAGAACCGACAGCCATCGCCGCGAAAATGAGATTGGAGCTTTCTTCATGAAATTGCTCCTCCACCATCGACGCCACCGGTAAACGCAAGGCTTCGGCCATGATCGGTGCTACGGCACATGCGTGAACGTGGCGAAGCCGCACGGGGAAACTTACCCCCCCCCCCCGAAAAGAAGCTGGTCGAGGATCGCGAAGCGTTGAAACCAAAACTCCAGGCGCGGGCGCAGGTTCGGCGTACCGCCGCAACGCATCGCATCAAAGTATCATGATATGTACGTCCAACCAACATCATTGTGCCGACCCCGTTTTTGCCCGTCGCGCCAGCACAATCGCCAACGCAAAGAACCAAGTTGCATGGGCAAAAATTAAATCGAGTTGACGTCCACGCAACATTTGAAAAACAATATTACCCGGCTGTCCAAACCAATGCAAGGATATTCTCGCGACTGTCGCGATTTTCTTGTGCCTTTTTTAACCAATTTCAGTGCCTTCTTTCGTCATCAACACCGGGCGGTCGGCACCAAGGCACGATTTGCGATCTCGACGGAGCGAAGGGTCATGTGTCTGCCGCACCGACACCACGCCGAGATGCGCCGCTAAAGGGAATTACGGTTTTAACTCAACAGCGAGCGTACGAAAGGACAGCGTAGCGTCCGGCATACCTTTAGCGTGGGCCGTAAGGGTAATAACGCCCGGATGATCGGCCGCTCTTACCATCACCATGCACAGTCCGTGAAACGCGCGCACCTTATGGCCCACGTTGGATTCGTGACTGGCGGAATTGCCGTTATTGACTCCGGCGATGGAGCCGGGGCCGGAAATGGTGAAGCGTATCATGTTATGCGCATTGGGCACCATCGTGCCATGAGCGTCCACCACTTTTACCGCTATGGGCGCAATACTTTCTCCGTCGGCATAAAGCGTTGCCAGCTGATCGTGCAGATGCAAGGACGCCGCCGGCCCGGCGGTTTGTGTGGAATACCGGGCCACGACACGGTTGCCGTCATAGCCACGCGCGATCAGCTTGCCGGGCGAATAGGGCACGGTCCAATCCAGATATTTATACTTGGGCATGCGTTTGACGCCCAAGCTTTTACCGTTGAGGAATAAACCTACGCGATGGCAATTGGAATAACAGCGAATCAGAATCGGATGTCCCTGCATGGACCGGGGGAAAGTCCAGGCGGGGAAGATGTAAACGGAAGGTTTCTTTTTCCACCAGGCGTGCCAGTAATAATAGACCGCCTTGGGAAAGCCGCATAAGTCCATCATGCCGGTATTGCTGCTGATATCCGGCCAACCGAAGGGATTGGGTTCGCCGCGATAATTAAAACCGGTCCAAACAAACTCACCGGCGACAAAGGAGTGTTGCATGATCGGAATAAGCGTATCCCACGGCTTACGGCCCCCCAGATAGTTGAATTTTCCATTCTTTTTCCGCATAGGCGCGCCGGTGCCATACTCATTGACCAAACCCGCCCTGGCATTGGTTCGCAAGACACCCCGGGCGCTGAAAGTGTTGATATTCTCGCTGCCGAAAATCATTTTATCAGGTATCATTTTGTGCACGCCGGGGTAAAGTGGCGGCCCGTAATTGCAGCCGATGATATTTTCCACCTTCATAATACCGTGCCCAAAATAGGCGTGTGTGGGACCATAGACACAATAGGCACAGGTGCACGGGCGCGTGGGATCAAGCTTATGTACCGCATTCATCATGGCTTTGAAAATCTTCACGCCATATGGATTTGCTTCGACATAGATTTCCTCATTGCATAATGACCAGAAGATAATGCAAGGATCGTTACGCTGGGTAAGAATCATCCAATCGAGATCAGAAAAATTGGAATAAGGTGCGCCCATGGGTGTTTTAGGCGTATAGACGTCGCCCAAATGCCGATTCTCATCCATCACCAGCATTCCCAACTTGTCGCAGGCGCGGTAGAAAGCCGACGCCAGAGGATTGTGAGCCGTGCGATACGCATTGGATCCCAGGGCCTTGAGCTTGGCAATCCGCCAGGGCCAGAGATCATCTGGTGCGGCAATGCCCACCGCCGGAAAATCCTGATGGTTGCAGGTGCCGTCAATCTCCACATGCTTCCCATCCAGGAAAAAACCATGGTTGGGATCAAATCGCAGCGTGCGAATGCCAAAGGTGGTACGCTTCGCATCCACAATGACATCCCGCACCGCCAGCATCGTTTCCAGATGATATAAATTGCAATGATGCAAAGACCATAACGCGGCATGCCGTAACGCGACATGTTGTATAAACGTCTTTTTGCCGCCGGCAGCCAACCCCTCCGAGCTGGAAACGGTGGCCAGCACTTTGCCTTCCGGGCTGATAATTCGGGATTCCAGCGTAAATTGCCGACCTGTCCGGTGGGCGTTGGCCACCGTGGTTTGAATCGTCAGTTCGGCGGACGCATAATCTCCCTGCGGAGAACCATAATGAATTTGCCCCGGTACCTTGCTGATCACAAACGTGCCCCAGGGGGCAACATGGAGTTTGTCGGTAATAATCAGACGCACATGACGGTAGATACCGCCGCCTTCATACCACCAGCCCTCAAAGAAACGCGGATCGACAAACACCGCCAGGATATTAGGATGGCTGTAATGCAGGAACTTACCTATGTTGTATCGGAAACCGGTATATCCCCCGGGATGCTGTCCCACCAGATGACCATTGATAAACACCACCGAATCCCGATACACCCCGCCAAAATTCAACCAGACGGTCTTACCACGCGCTGTGGCCGGCACGTTGAACGTCCGCCGATACCACGCCGGATATACCGGAAGCGATCCATGCCCCGGATTATTCCTATGAGAGAACTTACCGCCAACAATGTAATCATCAGGAAGTTGCACCGGCTTCCACACTCCAACCGGCCACGGACAATGCAACTGCCCTATCTGCGACGGTGTCAATACCGCTTCGGGCCCCCAGCGATGAAAGTTCGGCATCTTATCCAGCAGCCAACCGCCGTCCATATTCCGGCCTGCGCGTAAGCGCATCACGGCGCGTGCAGCGTGGATATTACCGCCGGCGGCCGCCGTTGCGCAACCCGTTTTATTTAGCGCGAAGACAACCAATAAAATCGCCAGCATCACAACAGTCTTGACTCTGACCACCTGTATTAAAGCCTTGCGCATCAGAATTTGCTCCAGAAGAATTTTACAGCGATCTTGAATATACGCTTAGGCCCGCATAATGGAAGTGCCGTTTTTCATCAATGACTGTGCCACTTTTCGTCAGCTGCATTGATCCGCCCGACGTTAACTTTAGTGCACGCGTAAAGTGTGCGACTTTAAATGGGTCGAATATTATCGCCGGCCCGGGTACGAACAATCGTTCCGTGAATCCGCCTGGGCAGGTCGGCCGGATGAGAATCGCGCACGCTCCGCCGGATTTCACACCAGCCCCAGACTGGCGCGGCGGCGGAATTCACCGGGGGCCAAGCCGTTATACAATTTAAAAAATCTGCTCAGATGCGGCTCATCACTGAGGCCCACAATTTCCGCGATCCGCCAAAGCGGATAATCGGTGCCCTTCAGCAGTCGTTCTATGCGGTCTATGCGAACACGCACGATCTCATCGTGAGGAAGAAATCCCAGCAGCGTCTTAAATCGCCTTTCCAGTGTGCTACGGGAAATTAACAGGGATTGATCCGCCAGGTGCTGTAACACATCTTCAACGGTCGTGGTACTTCCCGCATGATTCCGAATGTATCGCATGGCCGCTACCACGGTGTCATCGCCGGCGGCAATAATGTCCGTTGACGTGCGCATGACGACATCCCGCGGTGCCACGAGCAGCGGCTTAACGGGAAGCTTTGCGCCACGAATGATTTTATTGAGCAATTCAGCGGCCTCAAAACCGATTTTGTCCGATCCCGGATCAACGCTGCTTAAGGCCGGGATCGCCAACTCGCAGAGCACTTCATCATTGTCGACGCCGACGACGGCAACCTGTTCCGGCACGCGCAGAGCCAGTTCCTGACATACCGCCAGAATATGCCGCCCGCAGAGGTCATTACAAGCCATGATTCCCACGGGCTTAGGAAGTCCTTTGAGCCATGCGGCGAGTTTGGAATCATACGACAAAGCCTGCCCCTCCCTTCTTTTTTTGGATAATCCGCTGGAGCGCAACGATACCTCAAAGACCTGTGATTCCGCGCCGCGTTGACTTAGGAATTTCTGGAAAGCGGCCTGGCGCAACTGGGAAAATTGTCGTCCTTCAAATCCGCAATATGCGAAATTTGACAACTCACATAGAACCAAGTGCTCGGCCGCGATTTGCGCAATTCGCAGATGATCACTGTGAATATTGGCGACGCCTGATGGGGATATCAAACTGCCCAGGTCAACAATGGGAATGCCGAGCCGGCGTAATGGTTCAAACTGCCGGGAATTGCGAACTCGGCATAACACTCCCTGAAACTTTCCGCGTGACAGCCAGTGCGGTAGATCGTCCTGCTCAGTCCACTCCTCGTAGCGCACCGCCCAGTCAGAGTTCGTATGCACAAAACGCGCGATACCGCGCAGCAATCCGCGCCCATAACTGCCGATGGCGTCAATAACCAGGGCCACGTTGATCATTTTTCCCTCTCTTCCTGAGTCTCTTGAAAGATCTCGAGCGATTCGCGGTCCGCTGTTGCTGCTACAGGCCCTGCGCCATGGGATATTAACGGTTCAAGTCTTCCAAGCACATTTCGCAGCGGATCATCCGCGTGCAAACGCTGATGCAGAAAGCCCACCACTTGTGCCGCACTGGGCAATGCATCCCAACCGCCACCCGAGCCGGCAGCCTTGATGGCGGCACTGGCACTGGCAAAACATACCGCTTCGCCAATGGAAAAGTTCATCGCAATGGCCAGAGCGTAGGCACCATGGAATGTATCGCCGCAACCATTGGTATTCACCGCCTTGACCGCGAACGCCGGGAAGTGCATCGGCGGGCGCTGGGGCGAATCGGTCCACCAGCACCCCTGGGCTCCCGCGGTTATGACGGTCGCGGCACGCCGTATGCCAGCCAGTGCCGCACAGGCAGCGTGTAAATCCTGCTTTCCGGTTGACCACCGGGCAAATTCTTCCGGCACCACGAGATGGTCCACGTGTTCCAGCACCGAGGCAGACTCCGCGCATTGGCCCTCAATGTCCAATACGACCGGCACATTGGCGCGGCGGGCCTTGAGTATGAGTTCCAACGGACCTGGGGCGCTGAGAAAATCGACCAGCAGGACGCGCGTAGACGCCAAAAGCTCGGCCGACACATCCGCGGCCCGCACGGGTCTATAGCGACTCAGATCATAAAATATCGTGCGTTCACCGGTTGTGCGATCAATGATAATCCGGCTGTGATACGGTTGGCCCTGGGCATCGGAAATAATATGTGACACATCCGCGCCGCGCTGCGATAAATTGGAACGGATATATTCGGAAAGCTCATCGTCGCCGAAACGCGCTATAAACGCCGTCTTCCCACCTAGAACCGCAGCCGCGGCGATCGCGGTGCACGCCAACCCTCCGCCATGCCGGGCCGATGACTGTACCGGGACTTTTGCTCCCGGGAGCGGATAATGTTCAACAGTCAGAGTATCATCGACAGCCGAAATTCCGATACCAAGCACATCATAGACGAATTGGGTTCTGGCCATTGCGTTAACTTCCCGCTGGTTATTAAACATCCATAGCTAATTCGCGGTGCCGCCGGCGGCATAGTGCATAACTCCCTGGGTAAGCCGCAGATCATGCGCCAGACACCGATGCGGTTTAATGCCGGCATCGCTTAATTGGCCATGATAGGCCCGCACCGCTTCTTCCGGGGTTATATCGCCATTGGCGATGTTGCGTAACATGCTGATAAACGCAAGTTGATCCTCGGCCTGATTTATTTTCCGCCCGAACAGCGCGGCCCGCGCGCCATATTTTTTGGCGTCATAAAGCAATTTGAAAGCGTCATATGTCGTGCCGGAACTTCCACCCAGGACACCGACAATAATCGACTCGTCATAGCGACAGAGTTCTTCCATATACCGCGGACCATGGTAAACAATTTTTAAAAACACCGGTCGCGAAGCGCGGGGCACTCCCGCAAGCATTCGGCAGATATGGTCATTAATAAAGCCCCCCATCTGGTCAGGCGGCAGTTTATGGGTTTGCGGCGCAACATTGGGATCAAATACTTCCAGAAAATGCCGAAAGCCCTTCCCCTCCGCTTCCAGGCGAAAATCCCGATAGGCTTCCAGCGTGCGACGATCCGGCTCCGCCAGATTATTAAACGTCACCGAATACAAGCCCAGATTCGCCCCCAGTTGGCGCTCCGCCGCCGAACAAGGTGATTTTCCAGCCTGAATATGATCAATGGGCGCGGAGGCAAACGGCTGCGACGGGTTGCTTCCATAAGAGCTTCCACGGCAAATATGTATATCCGTTGTATCGTTAGCCCGGACCGCGGGCGTAACAATACTGTTATCAAACAGCCGTTCACGAATAGTCAATTGATCGCTGGTGGAGCAGCTCATGAGCATAATATCCACCAGACCCTGCTGAACCACCTGCCGAATTGTCTGTCGGTATTGATCCAACGTACGGAAGGGAAAACCCGTTTTCCCCGCGCTGGGATTCAGACCCGGCGCAGCGATGCCCAGAGCCATATCCGCGTCTTTGGCGTCGGCGATTATAAAATGCTTTCCGAATCGGTCAGTGGCCAGCGCGGCGAGCTTTTGATCAAGTATTTTTTGCACGAATTAAATCCTTCACGATAAATATGTTTTGTAATCACTGCATAGTAAAAACAAAGGCCGCTGATCTTCGTCAATGTGCGTATATCGCGGCAACGGTTCATAAAAACGATTGTCTTTGGCATCATCGTTGACACTTGATACCTCACCAACCATGGTATGCGATTCGGTGGCAAAAAACGAGTGGTACAGGCCCGGAACCAGTGTGATACTTTCCCCCGGTTCCAAAATCACACTGCCGCCGGCCAAAACCGTCCGTTCCAACCCGTCGCAGCGCACCATGACATCCGTTGAGGCAAACTTCCCCAGCGAATCGGAATTGTAGAGTTCTATGACCAGGCGGCCGCCGCCGCGGTTAATAATGTCTTCCGTTTTCTGAAAGTGAAAATGAAAAGGCGTTCGCTGATCTTTACGCACCATCATTATTTTCTCGGCAAAAATTTTGGATGTATCGCCGATCAAACCGTTCCGGAGTGTAAATAAAACCAAACCGATCTGCTCAAATTTTCCGGATCCCAGATCCGTCACATCCCAGCCCAAACCGCGCTGGCGAATGTAATCGCCAGCCGCACCGAGTGTGGTCCAGTGTTCGGGCGACCAGTAGGCAAATGGGGGCAGAGAAAACCGCTGAGCCTTAAAAAAAGCCACGGCCTCTTTCAGATAACCGTTTACTTCAGAACGTTGCATCGGTGCTCCTTTTGACCATACGATAACAAGATTTTCAATCAAGCCTCCCGGAATACCTTTCCCAATTCAACGCCCGCAGGTTTTAGATTACCCTCAAAATCAATCACGGCGGTGTTGGCGGTGCAGGGAAATGCATCATGGCCCATCCACACTATAAACCCGCCACATGCTGGGAATCGGCTCAGGGCTGCTCTGGCGGCCAAGCCCAGCGCCGCCGCCTGTCGGGCCTGACTCCAGGCGACAAATTCCTCCAGATTCTTCGGCGCGTGGCCTTGCTCTTGAATAAACTTAGGCCAGTCGATCCACCATGGATTGCGATTCCAGAGCGGATTATCGGAAGAACACGGGAATGCCTTCAAATCACCCTTATATCTGCGAATGATCTCGGCAGAGCTGGCCCCCGGCGCACCGAGTTCCGAATAGAACATGGAATCACTCTTATCCCACAGTTCTTTCCAGTATCCGTCCACCGGCCCATTGAGATTCCAAGGCCCATGAGTATCCCAGAATACGCCCTTGCCACACTCATCTAAATTATTCGACAACCGCGGGCCAAAGGGACTGGTCTGCAGGAATCGACGTCCGTGATCCAGTTTTTCAATCATCTCATAAAATCGTTTGAGAATCGGATGTCGGATCGTCAATGGTTCACGGTGCTTGCCAGGATTGATCCCGTTGAGATTGTTGGCCAATTCATTACCACCACACCATAACAGTAGTGCGGGATGATGCTGCCGTCGTTTGATGTACGATTCGGCAATTTGGCCCATTGCCTCTACGGAAGCCGGATCCGTTGGGGGATAGCAATCAATACTGGAGCTCGATAGTGGAAATTCCTGCCACAGTAAAATACCCAGGCGGTCACACTGTTGGTAAAAATATTCGGTTTCAAGAAAGCCTCCCCCCCACACCCGCAGTATCTTCACTCCCATCGCGTGATACAAATTTAACCGCTTGTCGTAGTCTTCCGGCTTAAGATCGGCAAAATTCGGTCGAATCGGCGTCCAATCAATTCCGCAGAGAAATATTTCCTTGCCATTAACCGCACAGAGATAACGATCCGCTTCCGGCACCATATCCAGGTAGGCATTGGCGGTATTTTTAGCGCCTTTATTTTTCCGCCACTCAATGTTCCGGAAGCCCACTGTACGCACTTGACGATCAATAAGATGCCCCTGATCATTAAGCAGATCACACGTCAGACTGTATAGTTTTTGCTCGCCATGCCCATTAGGCCACCACAAGGCAACGGTTAAATCTTTCCATTGCACGGGATGTTTGACCAACGCTGGAGCGGGCATTTCCTCCTGATGTACCACCCCGGCGTCATCAGCCAGAGTCAACTGAATTTTGCTTCCACCCAAGGCAGCACCAAACATTTTCAGTACCCCCCGCCCGGAGGCCATGTCCACATCGGCCACCGCGCGGAATTCCCGTATTTCGCCCGCTTCCACAACCTCCAGCGTGATGGCATCCCATATCCCCACCTGCACGAGGCGGCTGACCCAGTCCCAGCCATAATTAAACCGGGGCTTCCATTTTTTCATGTGCGAGGTGTAACCAAGTTGTCCCAGCCAGCGCGGTGGTGGCTGGAAAAGAATTTCCAACAAATTATTTCCGGCCTTGAGATGCGGGCCTAAATCAAAATCCCAAGGATGAAACGATCCTTCAAAACCCGCCACCAGGGTGCCGTTTAGATAAATGCCGCCCCGGTAATCCAAGCCTTCACAATGCAATCGGAACTGTTTGCCGGAACGCAGCCATTGATCGGGAATTACCGTCTGATACACCCAATCCTCATTTTCCACCCATTGGCAATCCCTTGCATTGAGACCGACATTCCAGTCTTTAATCAATCCGGCATTCAAGAGCGCCAACTGCACCGAGCCTGGTACACTTGCCGGAATCGGGCCGACTTTCTGATCCGTAGTTTGATGAATGTTAGATATGGCGGTCGCCCCCCCACCCAATCTTTCCATGTAGGGCATATAGCCGGAAAGCTGCCACCTTAGAGCGGCTAAATCATACCTTTGTTTGGCCCCAGCGGCGGTGACAACATTTTGCACAGGCTCCTGCGCCGACGTGACCACACCTATTCCGCCAAGGCCTGCCACGGCCGTCACCGCCGCCAGTTGCAGCATGTTCCGACGGGTTAAGCCCAGTGCGTTATTTTGGCCATTATGTGAAGTCATCAGACAATCCTTATACAGAAAAGAACCGGGGCCTAAAACGGTACCTGGTACCTTTTAAGTTGTTCATGCGGCATCGTTCTTGGGTCATAGTATCAGCCCGGATGGCGGACGATCCTCCTTGGCCGATGCCCAGTCCTTGTTGGGTTTGCGGCCCATGCGGAAATAAAGCTCTCCACCGGCCACAATATCACCATGGGTAAACCATGATCGTGTGAGTTCCTTGCCGTTGAGTTTGGCGCTTTGAATGTAACAGTTCTCCGCTGAATTATTTTCCGCCACAATCGTAAAGGTGGTTCGGGCGGCGGGGTTGTGAATTTTTGCCCGATTGACCAGTGGACTTCCGATGACATATACGCCGGTGGCCGCGTTGACCGGATAAAACCCCATGGCTCCCATGGTAAAACAACTGGAGGTCTGGCCAATATCATCGTTGCCGGGAATACCGTTGGGTGTGTTGTTATAAATAGCAAGCATTTTGCGTACCCAATATTGGGTTTTCCATGCCGCCCCGGCGAACGGGTAAAGATACGGGATATGGTTACTAGGTTCATTGCCCTGGGCATCCTGACCTACCATGCCGCTGACATCCGGAGGGGTGTTGTAAACTTTCGATGGCGCGGTGAAAAATGCATCGAGCTTGGCAATAAACTGTTGATCGCCGCCATACAGATCAATGAGTCCCTGCACATCCTGCATGACATTAAACGTCGCCTCCCACCCATCGGATTCGGTGTAATCCCGCCAATATTCCTCATCCGGACGGTATGGCGTCTGCCATTTTCCATCGGCGGTCTTACCGCGCATGAATCCCGTGCCCGGATCAAAGAGATTTTTGTAGTTCTGCCCCAGCTTATAGAACATCACAGCGTCGTCGTGCTTGCCCAACAACTGTGCCATGGCCCCCATGCACCAATAGTCATAGGCAAAATCCAAGGTTCGCGAAACAGATTGATTCGCGGTACTGATTGGAACGTAACCATAATGGCGGAACTGGTGCTGCAATTCTTTATTACCGTTGGCGGTAGCACCCACCATGGCCGTTTCCCGCATGGCGGCATAAAGCGCCGGGACGTTATAGCCTCGGAATCCGCGGGTGTAGGCTCCGACAATCATGCCCACCACATGAAACCCGGTCATGCACCAGGTTTCATTGGCCCATAATGGCCACATGGGCAGGGACTTTTGATCCAACTGTCGGTAATCCGTCAACATGGTGTTGATGATATCATTGGTACGATGCGGCTGGGTCAGCATGATAAACGGAAATTCACCACGATAAATATCCCATATGGACATCGTTGTGTAATTGGTAAAACCAGGATTGGGATGGTTTTTAAAATCTTCCCCACGGAAAGTACCGTCCACATCATTGAACGTGGTGGGCCCCATCATGGCGTGATAGGCACTGGAGTAAAACGTTTGCGCCAAGTCTGTGGTGGGCAAATCAGCCGCCAACACGCCCAGTGCGTGATTCCATACCTGTTGCGTCTTCTGCTGAAGGGAATCAAAATCCCAGTGCGGAATCTCCGCCGCCAGATTTTTAGCGGCACCTTCAATGCCCGTCCCGGAAATACCCACGCGAACCAACAGTGGATGATGCGGGTACAGCGCATCATGATCCCATTGAAAAATAGCTTTAATCTGCGTGGCCGAAAAATGTTTTGCGTGGGGAGCAATGTGATTGGTGACATGCCCATCGACCATCACATCATACGCCTGAATCGGAGCACTGAATTCCATAACAAAATAGGCCTGACGATTCTTGGCCCAGCCGTGGCTGTATCGTTTGCCGCTGATCCGCGTCGGACTTTCGATGGTCAATTCAGTGTGAAAAGCGGTATTGCCCAGTCCATGCACCAAATCCAGAATCATTCCACAGCGTGTATCGGCCGGCAACGCCGGATAGGTGTAGCGGTGCATACCGCAGCGGACGGTGGCCGTCAGTTCCGCCTTCACACGCGGGGTTTGCAGATACACGCTGTAATAGCCGGCTCGGACTGTTTCCTGTTGATGCGAAAAACGCGAGGCGTAGCCCGTGTTGCCATCTCTGGAAACCCAGCCTGTATCAGAACCCAGCGCTTGGATTTGCGCCTCATGTTCTTTTCCCGTCGCGCCGGAATTCCATCCCCAGTTCACCCCCTCAACTACCGGCATTACCAGCACGTCCCCCATTTCCTGCACGCCGGTTCCGGAAATGTGCGTATGACTGATGCCCAGTACGGTGTTGTCGGGATAGTGATAGCCGCCGCAATGGTCCCAGTCATAGATGTCCCATTTTCCATTCCATTTTGGTTCCGGCGGCCCAACCGTGTCCGGACTTAGTTGTACAAGGCCAAAGGGTGCCGTAGCTCCCGGAAAGGTATGCCCATGCCATCCGGTGCCGACGATCGGACGCACCAGATTGGCAAAGCCGCCCGATGACGCAGACTGGCCAATAGAGGCCGCCATACTATTTGCCCCTGGCGTGCCCGCGTCCACAGCGCGCTCTGCCGTCAACGATCCGACTGCGACGGCTCCCGCCGCCGCCATGCACGCCTTGAGAAACTCGCGCCGTTCAAGACCCGTGGAAACATGATTATTCATACGTCATCCAATCCTTTTGTAGAAGCCGTGCCGCTATTTATTGAACGTTTAATCGCCCCAAGCATTTTCGCTCCACTGGTAATACCAAAGTGAATTTGGAGCTGTACATAGGACAACCACATCTGACGATCCACCATAAAACGCCGCCCATACTGCTGTCTCCGGTGGCACCGGCCCCGGTCCGGACTCTTAACTACATTGCCAACGCCGGCGCGATTTCAGTTAGGTGTATCAATGCCGGCTCCGCTCATGCAGCAAGCCAGCAGAAGTATACACGCTTGCGCCAGCGGGAAAAGTACCACTTTTTATCAATTATTGTGACTTTTTTCGTCACGGTTGATCTGAATTCCCGCATGTCTCGACCGCAGCATGTTTGCAAGCGAGCAGGAACAAAAAACCCTATCATATAATCGAGCGGACCAGGCGCTCCACGTTCGTGGCCCTGGATCGCCATCATATGCAGATACTCTCGTTGGCGAGGGCGGCGGTATTGCGTCACACCTGAGGGGTTATCCCCTGGGCCTAGTGCTCTGTCATCATTTATTTCATCGGTACGGCTTTTACCGGCCCGGCCATAAAGGGAGACGGAGAATCGGCTGCCGATCCATCAATGGTGCGTCGGCTCAGGTCGCGTGCTCATCACTAGCATCGCAGATTTCAGGCCCGGTGAGGAGGCGGTCAGGGTAATCGCCCCGGCCCGATTTCCGGCCCGTACCAGAACCATGCACAGGCCATGAAATGCTCGGCGATAATCTGCGATATTGGGTTCATGGCTCACAGGATCACCATTGGCGACGCCGGCGATCACGCCGGCTCCACGGACCGAGAACCGGATGCGATTGTCCGCACCGGGTACGACTTGGCCATGCGAGTCCACCACCTGCACGGCAACCGGCGCGATACTCTCGCCATCCGCAGGCAGATGTGAAAATTCATCGATCAGACGCAGGCCTGCAGGCGCGCCAGCCGTGCGCAGGGTATCTTGCGCTGCCACACGCCCGGCGTGGTAACCCCGTGCGGTCAGTACGCCCGGAGTGTATGGAATCGTCCAGTCAAGATACTTATACTTGGGCATGTGTTTGGATCCGAGATTTTTCCCGTTGAGATACAGCGTCACCCGGCGGCAGTTGGAATAGCAGCGAATCAGAACCGGCTTGCCGATCATGGATTTCGGAAAATCCCAGGCCGGAAAAACATATACCGAAGGCTTTTTGCCCCACCAGGCCCGCCAGTAGTAATAGCACGGCTTCGGAAAGCCGCAGAGGTCCATCGTTCCGGTCTGACTGGTGACCGCCGGCCAGCCATAAGGATTGGGTTCACCGCGATAATCAAAGCCGGTCCAGATGAACTCCCCGCCGACAAATGGATGTTCTGCGACCGGCAGCCAAGACCGCCATGGTTCATGACCGGCGAAAAAGCCATGCGAAGCGAAAAATCCGAATTCTGAGCACAGGCCGGTTTGCGGGTCCGATCGCAGCACACCGCGAGCGCTGTAACAGTTGACATCTTCGCTGCCGAAAATCATTTTCGATGGAAACTGTTTATGAAATTTTGCATATAAATTGCAGTGGTAGTTGATGCCCAGCAAATTCTCGACACTGAAAAAACCGCGTTTGTTATAGCCGCCGTTCATGGCGCAGGTGACCGGACGAGTCGGGTCCAGACGGTGAACCATGTGCATCATCGCACCGAATATCCTGGCTCCTTCGCGTGTACCTTGCAGTTGATTTTCCTCATTGCACATCGACCAGAAAATAATACAAGGGTCATTGCGCTGCGCCAGCACCATGGTTTTAAGATCAGAAAGATCGGCATAAGGCGTGCCGCGGGGGGATTTGGCCGTCCAGGCGTCTCCAAGGTGCCGGTTTTCATCCATCACCAGCATGCCCAGATGATTGCATGCCCGGTAAAATGCCGAGGCCAGCGGATTATGGGAGCATCGGTAGGCGTTGGACCCCATGGCCTTGAGTTTGGCGATCCGCCAGTACCATAAATTATCCGGAGCTCCAATGCCTACGCCCGGAAAGTCCTGATGATTAGCCGTTCCCTTGATTTCCACATGCCGGCCGTCCAGGAAAAAACCATGATCCGGATCAAATCGTAACGTGCGTATCCCGAAAGTGGTGCGCTTGGCGTCCACGATCTTGCCCTGAACTTCCAGGCTGGTTTCCAGATGATACAGATTGCAATGAGTTAATGACCATAAGGCCGCGTTACGGACGTTGGCATGTTGCGTGAATGTCTTTTTCTGTCCTGCCGCTAGATACCCAGTGTCGGAAACGACTGCCGCTATTTTATTATCCGGGCCGACGATTCGGGAAATCAGTGTGAACGGCCTGGCAATTTTATGCGCATTATCCACCGTGGTCTTGATAGTCAGTTGAGCGTCGGCATAGTCGCCGATGGAATCATTGCGATGAATCGGCCCCGGGACTTTGCTGATGACAAAAGCGCCCCAAGGGGACACATGGAGTTTATTCGTCATTATCAGCCGCACATGGCGGTATATACCGCCGCCTTCATACCACCAGCCTTCAAACCAGCGTGGATTGACATACACGGCAAGTTGATTGGAGCGGCCATAACGTACAAATCTGGAAATGTTATAGCGAAAGGCCGTATAACCGCTGGGATGCTGACCCACAAAACGGCCATTGATAAAAACAACGGCATCGCGGTATACGCCGCCGAAGTTCAGCCAGATGGTTTTGCCCCGGGCCGACGCGGGAATCGGAATCTGCCGCCGGTACCATGCCGGATACACCGGAAGCGAGCCATGCCCCGCAACGGCGCGATGGCTAAATTTTCCTCCTACAATATAGTCGTTGGGCAGTTGCACCGGTTGCCAGTTTGCGGTGGCACCCGGGCATTGCAGAGTCTTAATTTCCGCGGGTGTCAGCAGCGGCACGACTTTTTTCCCGGCTAGAGCCGGAAGCCTGCAAATACTCCAGCGCATGTCCAGCGTTTGATTAGTGCGCGGAAATCCCTGGGCCGCCTCGGCTCCGAGCATGGAAAACATCGCCGCCGGAAGAAACATCGATAGGAAATAAAATAAACGCATTACGATAAATCCCTATTCAGATTGTATTTTGATTGTAGCAAATTGTAATGGTGCCAGCACCAGCGGTCCGCTCAACTCCCGGGGATGATGCCCGAATATGCCGGTGTGAAATAGAACGGTTTTTCCGCTGCACCGCCGCATCAGATGAACCACGGCGTTATGTCGGCCGGCGTTGAACAGGCGTACACTCAGGTTCCCATGCGGATCGGGATGACAGGCTTCCACCAGTACACTGGCCGGCGTCACTGTCAACGGCGGCACAAAAGGTTTAGCGTGAGGTGGGATCAGCGCCGCGACCAGCGGCTGCTGGGTGTCAAGGCCGAACCGCTGGGCCGCAGCCCGCGAAAATACCTGGTGCGGCCTTAAAACATAGTGAAACACTGTCATTCCGCACTGGAACGCCCGGTAATTGGTGCGCCAGTAATTGTTCATAACATAGGAATATATGGTAGAACCGCCGACCACATGCGGCGGAGAAGGTTGCCCATGTTCTATGGTTACGGAGGTGATGCGCCCGACGTCAAACATCGGTGCGCTGACGCTGGCCCAAGTGACGCCAAACCGGTGGTTTGACACATCCACCCACCGATTCTCCGTGAACGAATTTTTGTGTGCCCATTTCAATTGATCCCGTCCCAGCCGTATGACCGACCATGGTTCATCGTAGCGGATCACACCATGGTCGACCGCGAACGGAAAACCGAGGTAAACCGCTTCGTGCTTCGGATAAACCTGCCGTTTATCCAGCAGGTCGGATACATACACCTCTTTCCGGCCTGCCACCAGCGATATCCTTCGGATCAGAACGCTGCAGCCCGGCGCTGATGAGCGAATTTCCAGCTCCGCCACCAAGGGGCCGTCCGCCAGAACGCGGATTACCGGGAGGCCGCTTCGCATGAGATTCTTCGCATGCGCCCCCAGCACATAAATATAGTCGTTTAGTCCGCGTGCGGTCTTATTCTTTGCATTAACCAGATTCCCGGAAATTCCTTTCATGTACAGGCTGTCTATAGCACCGGTCGTGGCATTCACATGCAGCCGAATCAGTCCGTTGGATAACGTGCCGTCGCGGACGCGGGCGGGTGTTAAATCCGAAAAGGCAAAACTGCGGTGACCGGGTGCTACATAATATCGCCGCGCCGCCAGCCCCGGAACGTTACGGGCTAGAAACACCAACGATTGATCACGCATACGCTGACACGGCACCGGCTGATTTCGAGCGTTCATCACATGGACGCCGCGCGCCCAACGCTTCCACGACGTCGGCGGTTTCGCGGATCGCGGGCCGTTCCGGACCACCAGGGCACCGCGCGCCAGAGCCAGCGCCGGCGGTACGGTTACCAGGGAGCTGCGCGTCCAGTTGCACGTATTAAATACGCCGAACCAGCGCGACCAGGCCGGCGCGTGCAGCGCACGTGTCACGTGCCGCCGCAGGACGTTGGAAATATGGGTTGCCCGTACCGCATAGCACCGCTTCCACGCCCATTGTTCACGTGTAAATCTGCGATAGGGTTGCCGCCACGCACAATCAGCGCCCCAACTGTGTTCATCGAACAGCAGTACATCCCGCCACGCCCGGTTGAATTCATGCGCTGGATAATCCGGCGCGCGAAGCATGGTCCAGAGCATCTGGTCTTGGGAAAGCCGGTTGCCGGCCCGACGGCTCATCGCAGTGGTTCGAGCCGCCGACGCGGCACCGTCTTCCCAATATCCGTTGTAATCCCCCGTGTACGATGGCAGTGTTTTCCCGTATTTCGCCGCCAGCGCGCGAAATGCCTGGCGCGTTGTCGCAATGACCAGATGGGGTGTTGTATACCGCGCATTCCACCGGGCGACAAAACGGGAAAGATTCGGATCCGGCGGTCCGTTATCGCCGATCGTCCAGCGGGTATAAATCATGGAATAGGGAAAGTGCGGATTGGCGGCGGCAAACTGGTTGATAAAATGCCGCAGGGCTGCCGCATCACGGCCATAGTGCGCCGACATGCCACCCGGCCGATGCGGTGCAAAGGCGGACTGATACCCACGGCAACTCTGCCAGACCAGCACTCGGCTATGGCCTGACGGCGACAGCCAGTAAAAGGGCTGATTGTTCCATTGCTGCGAGTAGCCACGGTTCGGTCCCCAAGACCAGTACTTCACACCGGCTTTGGATAGCACCGGAACCATACCCCAGGTATACCCGGGTACGTCACTGATCATCGCCGAGTCGATTGATACACGGTACTTGCGCTCAAAATGCCGGGCATAGGCGACATAATGCAATAGTTCTTCCGGCTGGCATAGGCCGGTCAGCTCGTTGTCATACAGCGCATCAAGCCCGATAT
This sequence comes from Phycisphaerales bacterium, assembly GCA_027313145.1. Lineage (GTDB taxonomy): Bacteria > Planctomycetota > Phycisphaerae > WQYP01 > WQYP01 > JAMDCX01. The sequence goes on from DAHVEJ010000010.1 coordinate 47,227, forward strand.
GGCCGTTTACGACATCTGCCAAAAAAGCTTTCTTCTGCGAGGGCGTGGCGATTTTCATAAACTCCCGCGCTTCAATCATACATTCCAGGTTCCAGCGAAACTGCGCGTCCCGCGGCTGATTTTTCGTCTGCTGAATCAGCCGCAGCGCCTGGATAATGTAGTCCGCATGCAGCCGCAGCGCCACTGGCTGGTAATACTTGAAGCCTATATCGGTATGGGAATGCGGCAGAATAAAAATAGTTAACGGTTTCGCCGCCGGTACAGATAGCATGGATCGCACCGCGACATGATTCGGAATGGAAATAACAACAGGTATCGTGCCCGAAGATTTCGGTCGGGGGATTGAAATTTCGTAGCGGTGCAATCCGACGTTTAGCGCCAGCGGTACGCCACGGCCGCCGATCTGGATGCTCGCGTTAACCGCCTGGCCGATGCGCAAAATATTCAGCCGCACCTGGAGGCGCTCCGATCGTGCGGCGACGTACCGCGAATTCGTTGCCACACGTTCAATCACGAGGGAATTTCGCGGGACTGTAAGACGATCCGCACCAGGCGCATACAGCTCTAGGGAATGGTAAATACACCACGATCCGGCCGTGGAAGTAATCCGGATCAGGTTATTCCCCACATGCAGAGCGGATGCAGGAAACGCCGCCCGCAATGTATAAGGTCGGCCCTGCCGAGGGTGGCCGTTCAGCGGGCGGTTGGATCGACCTCGCGGTGTCCGGAAGATATGGCTCCAGGAATCATTGATCCGGATGCGTAATTTAGGTGAATGCACCGGCTGCGTGGCGGCAAAGTGCAATACCAGCATCGCCTGACCGGCCACAGCCCGCGTCAGGCCGAAATCGACTGTGAACGTGTGCTGGCGATGACCGGCCCAGCCGTCTTCGGGACCAGGTTGAACATAGGGCCACGAAGTCTTCGGATCGCTCTTGCCGATCACCAGAAAGCCGTCATGTTTATAGCGCCGCCAACCGTCCGGGGCCAAGTCGAAAGTCGAGTCGCTCCATGGGTTTGATGTACCGCCAACATGCCATAACTGCACCATCGTGCCGCCGGCCGGCGCGGCGTTCACGGTTGTTGACCAGAACATCAGCGCCAAAGCCGGCATCAATAACGGCACCATGGCTGCGCCAATCCATCGGCCGATGGACCATGCGCATGAAATGTTATGAATTACCGTCTTGACGAACCGGCGCATGGAAGTTTCCGCTTCTTGATTACTATCACGCATTACTTATTACTCATTGCTCCAGAATCACCGCAGCCGAATTCGCCGGTATCCGCACTGTTCCGTTAGTGGCCTTGGGATTCGGGTCTTCCGGCGTTACGACCACCAGCTTGCCAGGGTGTGGTAAACTGACATGCGCGACAATCGCCTTGTGGTATTCCCGGTTCATCACCACCACCGCACGCTTGCCGTCTTTCCGTTGGAATACACTGTACGACTGCCAGCCGTTGGCTTTGACATTGGCACCCAAATTGTCACGGAAATCGGCGTTCCATAGATACGCTTTATAACGCCGCCGCAGGGCGTCTACCTTTTCACCATAGGCCATGGTCAAGGGGTAATCCTCCAACCGACCCTTAAAGTAGTACGGCTCATAGCTGATGATGTAACGGTCCAGCAATGCCTGATTGACGGTCTCGCGGTCATTAAAACCCGTTACCGCAATCATGATCGGCTCATGCGGAAGGATATACCGCGTCGCGGGGGTTGCTCTCGGCCCCGCACGGAGGTACATCAGCGGATAATACTGCAACAGCCAGTCCTCCGGCGCTTCGCCGGCGAACAGGAAATGTGGATCAACCTTGAACGCCGCCTTGTTAAACGCTTCTC
>DAHVEJ010000110.1 GCA_027313145.1 Phycisphaerales bacterium
ACCCATGGGGTGACACTTCTATTGAAACGAGTACCCGTGACATTTCTATTGAAACAGTACATTAATTGATGCCGGCAGTTTTCACGGATAGCATTGACCGCTACAATACATCGCTTTGTTGAATGTAGATGAGGAAACATGCTTCAATCAGATAATCCAGAATTTAAGTTCCGTCTTGCACGGCTGGAGAAATGGCGGGCCAGTGGTACAGACCCATTCGGTACACGCTTAGAAGCATTGATATCCGCAGCGGCGGCGCGAAGTTTGCACACCGCTGACACGCCCCATGATGGCGGGCCATCCGCTAAAGTGGCCGGACGTATTACGCTGCTTCGCGACATCGGCAAGTTGATCTTTATTACCATCAGTGATTGGACCGGAAAAATTCAAATTGGTCTGGCCAAGCAGTTTCTGGCACCGCGGTGGGATCAGGCCAAATTGCTGGAACTGGGAGATATTGCATGGTTTGCCGGCAAGCTTGGACATACAAAAACTGGTGAAATCACGATATGGGCCGATGATTTTGGCTTGGCCAGCAAAGCGCTATTACCACCGCCGGAAAAATTTCATGGCTTGGCTGATACTGAAGCACGGTATCGCCAGCGCTATCTTGATCTGGCCGCAAACGCTGATTCGTTGGATGTTTTTCTAGCTCGTTCCCGCATCATGGGTTCGATCCGTGAATTCCTTGCGGCCCGGCAATTCGTGGAAGTGGAAACGCCCATGATGCAGGCGATTCCCGGCGGGGCGGCAGCACGGCCCTTTGTGACCCACCACAATGCCCTGGATATTGAATTATTTTTGCGTATCAGTCCGGAACTGTTTCTTAAGCGACTCCTGGTGGGGGGCATGGAACGGGTTTATGAAATCAACAGGAATTTCCGTAATGAAGGCATTGATACCAGCCACAACCCTGAATTTACCATGTTGGAACTGTATCAGGCGTATAGCGATCTGGCCGGCATGATGGAACTTACCGAAACACTGCTGGCGTCTCTGGCGGCAGCGCGTCACGCTGCGGTTAATGGACCTGCCACCACCGTAGACAGGGTAAAACTTCCGTACGGTGAAAGAATCATCGATTTTACCCCACCCTTTCAACGCATTAGCTATAGCGATTTATTCCTTGAGCATGTGGGTGTGCCCATGATCGACCATGCTGCGGTGCGACAACGCGCCGTAGAGCATGGCCTGGCCGATGTGGACAAGATGGATCATGACGTAGTGGTGGGAACGCTCTTTGAACGCTTGGCCGAGCCAAAACTTCATGACTATGATCAACCGGTATTTGTTTATGATTATCCTGCCGGCTTATGTCCATTGACCAAACGGAAAGCGGGCATGCCGCATCTGGCGGAACGCTTTGAGCTTTATATCGCCGGTATGGAACTGGCGAACGCGTATACCGAACTTAATGACCCATTTATACAGTACGAAACATTCTCGGCCCAGCTTGCGGGCTTAAGAGAGGAGGATTCCATGGCCCGCAGGGATCATGACTTTATCGCGGCGCTGTGCCACGGAATGCCGCCGGCGGGAGGACTGGGAATCGGGATAGATCGACTGGTGATGGTGCTGACCAATAGAACCAGCATACGCGACGTGGTGTTATTCCCGTTGCTTAAATCCCGTGGGGCGACCGGAACTTCCGCTGTCCCGGCCCAAGAGACCTGAAAAAGGACAAGGATATTTCACCGGCGGTTCACACCTGACGGTACATTCCTGATTCATTGATGTATAAGATATTTCTTTGTTTCCGTTATCTGACGCGCAAGGGTATTGTGCTGTTTCCCGTGCTGGCGGTATGGCTTTGCGTGATGATGCTGATTATCGTTAATAGCATCATGACCGGGTTTGTCAACCGCGTGCGGGACGCGGGGCGTTCGTTGATGGGCGATGTGGTGATCCAGAGCGATTCGATGGCCGGATTTCCTTATTATCGGCAACTTCAAAAACGATTGGCCCTGTTGCCGCAAGTGAAAGCCAGTACGCCCGTGATCAGCGGTTATGGCCTGTTTAATCTGCCGGAATTTCAGGTCAATACTGGTGTCCAGGTCATGGGCGTGGAAGCGGGAAGTGAATCAAAAGTAAGTTCCTTCGGAAGCAGCCTGTTCTGGCAATATAAAGCACCAATGCAGGCCGTGGCGGATTTGCGCGGTGTGGGCTTCCCCACGACGCGAGCCAAGCTCTTGGCGTATGCACAAAAGCGGCTGCTTGCGGCCGCTAAGACCGAAGAGGCTCGCCAGCAGCATTATGCGAATCTCAAGCCCATCGGCAATCATGCCTGGTTTGCCGCCATCCGGCAGCATTGGCAAGTCATCGCCCATGAAGATTATCAGCAGGCGGTGTATAAAGAAAATCGCGCGGATCGTGATCTGCGTATGGTGCAGGCATTGCCCAATGAAGCCTTTTCCAGTGCCGCGGCGTTACGGCAGGCCTTGGTACCCAAGGCACCAAGCTTTGCTCCGCCGCCACAGGCCGCCAGTCGGTATATGACCGGTGCCGACGAACCCAAAAATGGCTGCGTGATCGGTGTTGATCTGGGACTGTATAAGCGCGATCGTTTTGGCCATTATCATCGACCACCGGGAGTTCGCTTCTCTCCGGTCATTATCACCATGGTGCCGGTGACGATGAAAGCGACGCTGGCCCAACCGCAAAGCCGGCGTTTTGTCATCGTGGATGATTCCCGCACGCGCGTCTACGCCGTCGATTCCAAGACTGTTTATATCCCGTTTCATGTCGCCCAGAAAATGGCATTTATGCAGCGGCAGGATCTGCTGTCCGGTGGAGTGCGGCCCGGACGATGCAGTGAAATTCAGGTACTGGTGCGGCATGATTCCCGTGAGGCCAATATTCTGGCGGCCCGCAAAGCTATCGCGCATGTCGTGCATCAGTTGCAATTGCTGCATCCCCAGATGGAAATTGCCGGTATCCGTGTGCGAACGTGGGATCAGGTGCAGGCGGAGTATATTCGGGCCGTGGACAACGAGCGTAATATGATCACCTTTCTGCTGGGATTGATGAGCCTGGTTGTGGTCATTGTCATATTTCTGATTTTTTACATGTTGGTGCGGGATAAAACGCGCGATATCGGCATTATCAAAGCCATCGGCGGCAGCGAAGAAGGAGTGGGGGTTATTTTCCTGCTTTATGGCATGTTGATCAGCTCCGCCGGGGCCTTGCTGGGTTTAATTACCGGAGTCTGGTTTGTACGCAATGACAATTGGATACACGACCATATACTATGGCGGATATTCGGCATTTCGATCTGGAACCGGAAAATTTACGTCTTTTCCAAAATTCCCGATCAGATTGATCCGCACGCGGTCATGTGGATTGTGATTTTCGCCATTCTTGCCGGCCTTTTTGGCGCATTAATTCCCGCCATTCTTGCAGCGCGGCAGGATCCGGTGGAGGCGCTGCGTTATGAATAATACGACTATGACCAGTGATTTTACGACACGTAAAGCGATGTTGGAATTAAGCAACATTACCAAAACATTCCGCTTGGGGCCGGCGGATGTGCGGGTATTATGTGGAGCTTCTCTGACGGTTCGTGAAGGGGAATTCGTCGCGCTGGTGGGAGCCTCGGGTTCCGGAAAAAGCACGCTGCTGCATATCGCCGGGGCTTTGGAGTCGGCCGATGCCGGATCGGTGATGTTCCGCGGGCAGGATGTAAGCCGCCTTTCACGCCATTCTCGGCACCGCCTGAGAAATCACGCCTTCGGTTTTGTATTTCAGCTTTATCATTTATTACCGGAATTAAGCGTTCTGGAAAATGTCCTGCTACCGGCAATGGTTTGCGCTCCATGGTATAAAGCCTGTATCCGGGCAAGACCAGGCAAGCGGCGAGCCTTGGAACTGCTGGAGCAACTTGGGCTGAAGGACCGTTTGCGGCACAGGCCATCGCAGTTGTCCGGTGGTGAGCGCCAGCGCGTGGCTATTGCCCGGGCGCTGATCAATGAACCCGCGTTGGTCTTGGCGGACGAGCCGACAGGTAATCTTGATCCCAAGACGGGCCAGACGATTTTGGATGTCCTGCGGGGCTTGCACAAAGGGAGCGGCCAGAGCATTCTTCTCGTTACGCATGATATTCATATTGCGGCCCAGGCGGACCGGGTGGTAACGTTACAGGATGGAAAAATTGTGGCTAGTACGCTATGAGTCGCAGGACTTTGGCCACTGCCAATTGAGACGGATATAACACGTATGGCCCTATGGCGACATTTTCTGGCCAAGATTTCCCAAGCCCCCGGCGACGAAGAGCAGATGCCCGCCATGTCGTTTGGCGATCATCTTGATGACTTGCGCAAGCGCCTGATCCTGTCGCTGCTGGGTGCGGCGGTCGGTATTGCCATCTGCACGTTGTTCGCTAATTACATTATCGACTTTCTGTTTCAGCCGTATCTGCTGGCCTTACGTTATTCCGGATATCCACAGTATCTGCTTTACAATAAGCCCGCCGGTAACGTCATTATGTATCTGATGTTGGGAATTAAGGCCGGATTGCTGCTGTCCAGCCCCTGGATCATTTATCAGTTCTGGCTTTTCGTCGCGGCGGGACTTTACCAGCGGGAGCGATCGCTGGTGTATCGCTATATCGGCCCGAGTATCTTCCTGTTTATATCAGGCGTGGTATTCTTTTTTATCCTTGTGCTGCCAATCATGCTGAAATTTTTTCTCGCATTTAATCAGCAGGTGCCCATGCCGCACCTGCAACCCAGCCCCATCGAGAATCTGATTTATGGCAATAAAATGGGGGGCAATAATTGGGCTAATTTGCCAACCGGCGATCAGGCCAAGCCACTGCTTATACCGATGGTGCGAAGCAATCCCACACATTTCCCCAAGCATCATATTGCGCTTTGGTATAACGCCGTCCAGGGCCGGCTGTTGATTCACGCGGATAATAAAACCCTGGCAATTAATGCGCAGCCTGCTAATTCGCTTTTTGCGCCCCTGCCCATGCTCCATGATTATCTGGGATTTGTAACAATCATGGCGCTGGTATTCGGATTGGCTTTTGAATTGCCGATGGTCATGATGGTATTGGCTCAGATCGGCGTTATGCCGGCGCATAAATTCCGTCAAATGTGGCGCTATGCGGTGCTGATTCTCGCGGTACTCTCGGCATTGCTGGCACCGACACCGGATATCGTTACGTTTTCCAGCATTTTTCTGCCGCTGGTTATGCTGTATGTCCTGGGCGTGGTTCTGGCAACATTGGTCACCGCCCGAAAAAAAAACCATGCCGACGATCCTGACGCCGAAAACCAGATTACATCACCCCAAGATGACGTATCAGATTAATCTGTATCTCCGGTGTGTGCCGGCGGAAGGCCCGCTTGGCGGCACTGATTCTGCGCTGTAAGGGCAAGCGAGCCGCTGGGTTAACGCGGCACAGCGCCAAGCTGCGGATCGCGGCAGAGATTTCCCGGTGGATTAAGTTCGTCCACGCTTTTTAATTCTTCCGCGGAAAGTGTGAACTTTAATGCCGCCATATTATCCTGCAATTGTTCAACCGTGCGCGGACCGATGATGGGGCACGTGACGCCCGGAACCTGCAAACACCAGGCGATCGCGAATTGGCTGCTGGAAACTCCCCGCGCGTCGGCCAGCCGATCCACCGCTTCCATTACCGGCCATTGGCTGGCGGGAAAGTCGGTTTTCTTTTGTGCGTCGTACCAACTGCCCTTGGGAATCTTTCGGCCCCCGCGCGTGTATACGCCCGCCAGGCGGCCCCGCGCCAACGGTGCCCAGGTGATCGTCGCCACTTCATACTTGCGGCAGAAGGGCAGGATTTCACTTTCAATCCGACGGTCAATGATATTTAACTGAGGTTGCTCAATATCAAATCGGGCCGTTCCCAGCGTCTGGGCGACATAATGCGCTTCGGCCAACTGCCACCCGGCAAATACACTGCTGGCCAGATAAAGCACCTTACCCTGCCGAACCAGATCATCCAGCGCCCGCAACGTCTGATCAATGGGCGTATCAGTATCCGGACGATGAATATGATAAACATCAATGCGTTCAGTGTTCAGACGCTTAAGCGATTTTTCGACTTCCCGCACAATATGCCATCGGTGATTACCGGCATCATTAATGTGCGGTGATCGGCGGCCATGGACCTTGGTCGACAGCACAATTTCATCGCGTTTGGAAGTCTACTTCATCCAGCGCCCGATGATCTCCTCCGATCGTCCGTCGTTGTAAACATTGGCGGTATCAATAAAGTTGCCACCCAGGGATGTATAGGCATCGAGAATGGCACACGCTTGTGCCTCATCGCTGCGAGCGCCAAAATTCATCGTGCCCAGACAAAGCGGTGTTACTTTAACGCCGGTACGACCCAGTATTCTATAGTGCATGAACATCTCCTGTATTGACTTCGATCAATACTGTAACACAGGTCAAAAAAGTTGCAACCGTTCCTGACCGCTGTACGGCGTGTTCCAGGAAATATCAAAAACACTCAAATTTCCGTGGACAAATGGAGCGATTAAGGGAACGCGTATTTGCCCCAATCTTGGTGTGTATGTATACTTGGGGCGGGTAATCTGCGGAGCCGACGATGTTGGAGATGGATCAATTCAATAAAGCCAAAGCAATTCTGGACCGCGGCGTGGACCTTGCCGATGCAGGTAAGCACGCCGAGGCAATGGCGGTGTTCAGCCAGCTAATCGCGGATTTCGGCGGGCAAACTGACGTGAGAATGCGGCCACTCGTGGCCGATGCAAAGCTTAAATGTGGCATTGCCTTGGGTAATTTGGGGCGGCAGAATGAAGAAATGTCTTGTTATGATGAATTAATCCGGCAGATGGAAGCTTGTGCGGAGCCGGAGCTTCGCGTCTGGGCGGTGAAAGCGCGACTCCACAAGGCCATTTCGCTGGGCCTGATGGGCCAGCCTGAGGCAGAACTTGCACTCTACGATGAAATTGTCGCAGATATTTCGAATGCGGGGAGCTTGGAACTGCACGTCCAATTGGCCAGAACCCTTTTCAATAAGGGGTATACTCTCTGCGAAATCGGGCGCGACCGGGACGGTATTACGAGTTATGAGGAAGTCCTTCGTCGATTCGAAGATTCGACCGAGCCACGATTGCGTGGATTTGCAACTGACTCGCTCTTCAACAAGGGCCTTGCGTTGCGCCGTGGCGAAAACTTTCACGAGGCACTTAAGTGTTTTGATGACATTCTGCTCCGGGTGGGGAACGCTAGCGATATGGAATCACAGCAAACCGTAGCTGGTGCCCTTTATAAAAAGGCTTGCTGCTTTTCCGACCTTGCCATGTACGAGGAGGCTCTTGCCGGCTATGACGAGGTTTTAAGCCGGTTTCAAATCACTACGGACGTAAAACTGCGGCAGAAGCACGGGCAAGCAACGATCGACAAGGCATACGTCTTGGGCAAAATGGGCAAGTCGGCGGAGCAACTTGCCACGTACAGCAATCTGCTGGAACGATTTCGGAATGCGACCGAAGTAGAGCTTCGTGAATGCGTCGCCCACGCCCTCTTGGCACAGGGAAATACGCATGAAGATTCAAAAAGGTATGAGGATGCAATTGCCGCTTACGATGAGGTGTTGCGGCGATGCGGTAATGCCGCGGAGCCGGAGCTGTTGGATTCCGTTGCCTGGGCCATTGACGGCAAGGCCCATTGCTTGGGATTGTCCGGAAAAATTGCCGCGGCCATAGAGCTCTACAGCCAACTGGTGGAACGGTTTGGTACGAATTCTGAACTCGATACGCAGGTTGCGCAGGCGCTTCTTAACCGGGGCTTTGTCAAAGGGGAAATGGGTGATTTTCAAGGGGAGATCGCCGATTGTGACGAGGTCATAAATCGCTTTGGCGAAGCTACTGATTTATCGGTGCGGGGTTCACTGGCTATTGCCATGTACAACAAGGGCTGGGCGACCGGGGAATTGGGTGACCGGCCGGGGCAAATGGCACTGTACGAGGCGGCTTGGAAGCTCTTTATCGACGCACCGGAACCGGAACTGTTAGTCCGTGCAGCTAAAGCAATGGTGAACCAGGGCGTGCTTTTAACCGAAACAGGCAAATATCCAGAAGCCATTGCATTGTACGATCTGTGTCGCCAGCGAATGGGCGAAGGTGCCACAGGAGAAAAAGCCGTCTGGGCGGCCCGTTGTCTGCTGGAAAAGGGCATTACCTTTTCCAAAACAGATTCTCACGCGGATGAATTGGCGGTTTATGAGCAACTCCTTTCTGAGTTCGGTGCGTCTTCGGATTCGGAGATTCGTGGGTTCATTGCCAAGGCCCTGGCCTATCGCGGTGAAACACTTGATCAGAGCGGCCGGCCCGAACTTGCCATGAACGCTTATGATGAGGTGCTTAAGCGGTACGCCAAAGCAATTGAACCTGAAGTGATCGAGTGGGTGGAATTTGCAAAAGAAGAAAAGGCGAAATTGGTGAAAAAACAAACCGAAAGCGACAGATAAATTGGAACATAACGCGCCTCTCCGTGGACGCGCCTGCGTCGCTTGCTTTCTTCATTTGGCGATTATCAGCCGCCGGTGGGTTCGTTGCATCGCCGGGCGATGATACAGGCTTTTCCATGTGCGCAACGATAGATGAGGACTGTGAGATCGCAATGGCAGATTTTGGACAATTTTTTTTGTAATTGATCAGTGTTCAGCCCCAGTCCGCCGCGGGTTTTTACTTCTATGGTGCCGGCGGCGGGGGGGTATTTGTTGCAGGCATGTTTTAGTTTTTTAAAGAGTTCCGATTCGGTATAAGCGAAATGGTCACACACTTCAAAGGCCGCTAAAGCAGGATGGTGAAGGTATTGCTGGCCGGTCATGTAACCGCCGTCAGGGCTAAGCCAGCGCAGTGTAAGCGCTTTCGCCAGAGCGACGGCCAGAGCGCTTCTTGTAACAGCGCCGTCGATTTCGTAGAGCCATTTTTCCGGCTGATAGGCATGTAATTCCGGAGGGGCACAGTCCGTACTGGAATCGCAAATGGACCACGTTGTGCGGCGATCAATGACCGTGGCGGTTCGTTTATTTTCGCCCAGTTTTGTACCGACGCTGCCCGTCCAAAGTAATGCCTGTACAACGGTGCCGTTTTCGCTGATGAGTTCCAGATGTCCGGTCGGCAACGTCGAGAAATTTACGGCTGGGCTTAGTTTAATAACGCCGGCGTGCGCTTTTTCTAAGATTCTTAAAAGCACGCCCGGGGCGGGGTGCGTGGCGGAAAAATCATAATTGCGATTCCCATCAGACCGCCGGGCCGGGTCAATATGGACAAAGATTCCGGAAGTAAGGTGAACCGGAAAGTTCTGCAAATCTCCCTGAACCGCCATTACCCGGTATTTATCGGGAAATACCAAGGCGTTATGGTGGGCCATCCACACGCGAACCATGCTGATGTCCATCGCCAGCACGGGTGCTATGTGGGACAGAGCCAGCATATCGCCGCCGATGCCGCAACACAGATCCAGGATGATTTTCGGCTGCGCCAATTCCGCAATGCGCTGCGCTTTATAGGCGGCGACTCTGGCCGAGGTCGCCTGCTGCAAGGCTTCGGGAACGGCCCATAGCTCATTGGACTTTCCAGGAAATTTGTCGGTGCCTTTTAAGCGGCATTGCGAAACGGCAATGGCACAGGGCACCGCGTATTCGGGATGCTCCCTTCGCCATAACGCAACATCCGCAACCGTAATTGTTTTCTCCTGGGCAAGCCGACGGGTTACCGCCGCAGTCAGGGCTTTGCCCGGTACTGTCTGCAGGTAGTTCAGACCTGCAATCGTGCACGCGAGATCATCGGGAATAAACTTGACAGCATCCACGGCGGCACTCCGGACATCGCTGTGGGGGAACGACCGAATCTCTGACGTGCGGGACAGCACTTAAGTGGAAACCACTTCAGTGCATTGTCATAGATCAGTGGCTGTCCTCAAGTGTGACCGCATAGGGGGGTACCGAAAATTTAATCGCCTTCTTCAAACTTCGCGCGGAAGGACTAAGGGAATAGATAACCTTTTTTCCCTGTCTTTCATTGACGATTAAACGATTCATCCGCAGCAGGCCAAGGTGATGGCTGACTGTGGGTTGGGGCAAATTCAGGGCTGCGCACAAGTCGGTGACCGTGTGCTCACCTGTGGCTAAAAATAAGACAATTTGCAGGCGCGTATGATCAGATAAAAGCCGAAATAAATCGCATAATTCCATCTGGCTTTTTTCCATATCCGCTTTGGAAACCATATCAATACTCCGAAATGCAGCGTTGAGAACTACTGAACAATACCGTCAAAGTCCCGGTTTGCGGGATCATATAACGGTTACGTTAAAAAGATAAACAGCAATCAGCCAACCAGACACGAGTAACCGCGTATTGGCTCGCCATTGCTTTTACGTACCTCCTTTCATAATAAATTAAATTATATTAATGTCAAATAAATTATTGACACAGATAGGTATGAAAATAGCTTGACCTCCATATAACTCTTTTGAGCATCGGCTCAATACCCTTCGTATCTTTGAAAAATTCAGAAATAATGGCACTCGCTGTGATACCTGATCCAGTCGAACAACCGCGCACATCCGGTAACGCTTCTTGTCAAAACGCCGCAAAGCGTGTAAAAATGCAGTATGCCGTCGGAAGTTGGAAAGCGTGTGCTGCTCCCGGTGGGCTTTTGGCTGAAAGGCCGGCGAAACAAGGTGTCGTGAATTGAAATTTTCCCTGGTCGATGCGCTGGTAAGTCTGGAATCCGGCAAGGCGATTACCATGATCAAGCAGGTAAGCCTGGCGGAGGAATATCTCGCGGACCATTTTCCGGATTTTCCAGTGCTACCGGGGGTGATGATGCTGGAAGCGGCTGTGCAGGCTGCGGCGTGGCTGGTACGCGAATGCCAAGGGTTTGAGCATAGCTTGGTGGTGCTGCGGGAAGCCAGGGGGATTCGGTATGGCTCGTTTGTAGCGCCGGGCAATGCCTTGCGTGTGCATGCGGAAGTTACTCGTATGGCAGCGCAGGGCAGTGAATTTAAAATTCGCGGTACGGTCGGGCAGGCAACCGCGATTCAGGGCCGTATTGAGTTGGTACATAAAAGTCTTAAAAATACTGATTCCAGCCTCGCCGCGCTGGATGCTGTTATAATAGAACAATTGCGGCGACAATGGCAGCAGCTTCAGCGAGCCGTCGCCGCTTAAAAAAGGGTACACCGGCTGCCTGTGCGTGCAGGCGGCAGTCGTGCGGCTCTTATTGCCGGGATGGCTGGGTCGTGGTTTTATTTTCTTAAGTGTTTCCTATAGAAGGATAACGGGAGTATTACATGCCGATGACAGAAGAAGAAGTTTTTGCCAAAGTCCGTGATGTTTTGACTTCGGCTCTGGCGGTGGATAGCGATGACGTCAAACCGGAATCCAAGCTCACGCAGGATTTGGGCGCGGAATCCATTGATTATCTGGATATTCAATTCCAGTTGGAAAAAGCATTCGGTATCAAAATTCAGCCCGGCGACATGAGTATTGAGTCGTTTCTGACAAACCCCGAGTTGGTCAGCAATGGCAAGCTTACCGCCGGCGGAATTGCGGAACTGAAAAAACGCATGCCGTTTGCGGTGGCGGATATGACCGCATTTGAACAGGATCCGGATATCAGTAAATTCCGGGACGTATTTACGGTCAATACAATGGTGCGGTTTGTCATGTACAAACTTGCCGCCAACCCGGCTTGAACATTCATGCCGTCTGGGAAAGGTCGCGCCGCAATGAAGTCCATAAAGGTAGAATCAAGTCTGAAAGAACCACGGGAGTGATTCTGTGAGCACTGCATTGTCGCAGGACCACGCGCTATGGAAGCCGCAGGCCAACCCGTGGATGATCGCGGTATCAGTGATGCTGGGCACGTTTATGGAGGTGCTGGACACCTCTATTGCCAACGTGGCATTGCCACACATTGCCGGCAGCATGTCCATCACGCCGGATGACGCAACCTGGGTGCTGACCAGCTACCTGATCTCCAACGCAGTGGTATTGACTGCCGCCGGGTGGTTGAGCCGAACATTCGGGAGGAAACGGTTTTTATTAACCTGTATTGCGATCTTTGCGATAGCTTCGGTTCTAGCGGGCGCGGCTCCCAATTTTCCATTTTTAATCTTTGCGCTGGTCATTCAGGGGGCCGGCGGGGGGGCCTTACAGCCCAGTGCCCAAGCAATTTTGCTGGAAAGTTTCCCTGTGGAAAAGCGCGGACAAGCCATGGCGTTTTATACCTTTGGCGTGATTTGCGCACCGGTTATCGGTCCGACGCTCGGTGGATGGATTACCGATTCCTTTTCCTGGCGATGGGTATTTTACATTAATATCCCTGTTGCAATGGTGGCGTTTCTTATGGTGCAAACGTATGTGGAGGATCCACCCTACATCCGACATGCCCTGAAGACCAAGCTTGATACCATCGGCTTTATTTTGCTTGCGGTGTGGATTGCGGCGCTGCAAATCATGTTGGATAAAGGACAGGACGCGGACTGGTTTGGCGCTGTGTGGGTCCGGTGGTTTGCGGCTATCGCCGTACTGGGCTTTCTTGCGTTTATTGTGTGGGAGCTTACCAGTGACGCACCGCTGGTAAATTTGCGGGTGTTAAAAAATCGTAATCTGCTGATCGGTACGATCTTGATATTCATTGTCGGTATTGTGCTGTATGCCACTACAGCGCTTCTGCCGCTTTTTCTGCAGACAATCATGGGCTACTCCGCCTTGGACAGCGGCTTGGCTGTAAGTCCGCGCGGAATTGGTTCGGTGATCGGCATATTGGTCATCGGACGACTGACGAATCTTATTGACAACCGATTTCTGATGATTAGCGCTCTATTGGCCTTGGCCTACTCTAGTTTCCTGCTGGGGCACGTGGACCCGGAGATTGGAAAATTCAGCGTTACCTGGCCTATTATCATCAATGGATTTGCCACAAGCATGTTGTTTATACCCCTGACAACGACAGCGGTTGGAACCTTGCGCAACGATCAGATGGGCAATGCCACAAGTATTTACAATCTGATGCGGAATATCGGTGGTGCTTTCGGTATTTCAGTGACCACGGCCTTACTTAGCCGTGAAAGTCAAAGCAGCCAGAATATGCTGGTGTCACACACCACACAACTGAATCCTGTGTTTAATACCCGGGTGCATCATCTCCAAGGCATGTTCGCCGCGCACGCTCCGGCGGTTACCGCCCATCAACAGGCATTTGCATTGATCTACCAGTCTCTGGTTCAACAAGCCGGCGTCATGGCGTATGTGTTTAACTTCCGCTTAATGGCGGTGCTGGTATTATGCTGCATTCCCTTTGTATTTTTTCTAAAAATCCCGAGCCATCGAATCAAACCGGTGAACGTGCATTAAGCCGATCAGTCTATTGAATTCCATACCATGGCCGTACATCCACGCAACTCATTCCGGCCGCCGCTGCCGCCTGAAATCCCAATTCGCCGTCTTCATACACAATGCATTGTTCGGGCTTAAGCCCCATGCGTGAAGCTGCCGCAAGAAATGAATCGGGTGCGGGTTTTCCATGTTCGACATCATCGGCGCAAATGACAATCGGGAATAAGTCCATCAGTCCCGCGGCTCGCAACTGCTCATCTACAATTCGATGAATTCCACCGCTGGCAACGGAAAGCCGACGACGACCATTTTCGCGCCGGGCAATGGCGACCACCGCGGGAATCAGCGCAATATCCGGAATGCTCTCAATATACGCCTCTTCCTTACGATGAGTAATATGCTCGCCGGATACATTGGATTTATGCTCCAAAGCCAGCGCTTGTGCGATTTGCAGCGTTGGCATGCCGGCCAGACGGTAAAATTCGTCTTCGGCCAGCGGAATTCCCGCTTCGCCCAATGCAGTCTGCCACGCCCGGTAGTGCATGGGCATGGTATCAACAAGTGTGCCGTCGCAATCAAAAATAAGTCCGCCAATATGCTCAGGCAGTTCAGCCTGAGGATGGGTCTGCCAATTGGGTTTTATCGTTACATTCATCGGTGATACAGCCTCAAAAAACAATATAAACTAGCCGCTTAACCTGACTATTTCCAGGTTAGCGGGTTCACTATTTTATGCGTGAATTAACAATGGAATATCTTGCGGCAGTTGATCGGCGACAGCCGTAAGTGTGTCACCATGTAAGGCCCGCAGCATCGTGCCCCGACGGGAAACACCCATCAGCAGCGCATTAACCGAATACGTGGCCGCAAAATCCAGAATCGTATACGCCACATCCGGTGAAACCGCGTAAATCGGCACCAGCGGAACTTCCGCCTTGGTGCATACCTCTTGCGCTTTGCGGAATGTGGCTATGGCATCAGGGTCTTCTTCCAGCGTCGGCCCTTCACTATCGGCGGCAAAGGCCAGATTCAATTGACGCACGAAAATAACAAAAAGAATCGCGCCCGATTGCTTGGCATATTGTGCCGCAAAATCCAGCAGGCGAGGAGAACCTCGCGTGGCCACAAGCACCTTCGGCATGGACATTTCCAATTCTTTCCCGGGAGTGCCAAAAGCCAGTTGCTCAGGCGATGCCTGCGTCTCGAGCTTTGCCGCCTCCGATGCCTGGATTTTAGGTGCCAGCAAACGCAGTTGATAGATGGCCGTAATACCCAGGATGAAAAAAATAGTGACCGCGGCAACCAGCCATCCCGCGTAAATGGGGTGAGGGTGGAAAAATACCAATGCCAACTTCAGCATGGCCAGGGCGATTGCAAACGCCAGCGCAGCGCTTACCGCAAGAACGCGCGATCGAACCGCCACACTTAGCACGGGGTACTGTTTGGTGTAAAAACGCGCAAGTAGTCCACAGGCCAGAACACTAAGGGCAAATATCAGAGCCTCATGCTTCTGAAGGGCTAAAGTAAGTTCAATGGCGGCCATAATCACGCCGACTACCGCCAGATAAATCCGTT
>DAHVEJ010000111.1 GCA_027313145.1 Phycisphaerales bacterium
AAATAACTGATCAATACTGCGCAATACTTATAAAATCTTCTAACTCCTAACTTCTAGCTTCTAACTCTAACTCCTAACTCCTGGATGCTGAATGCTGAATACTGGCCGCCACGACCGCCCCAAAAACATCTCGGGCATCTAGGGCAACTTGAACCAAAACCGCTAAAATCAGAGCTTTCATCAACTTGCGCATCTTGGGCAAGTTGCCTTGCTAACTTGGGCAACTTGGACACCTTGAAATTCGCAAGGTCTTCTAACTCCTAACTCCTAAACGCTGGCGGCGACACCGCGCTGCTGCAAAGGGCACAGGCCCGGCCGGTCCGGACGCGGCAGTTCGGCGATGGGCACAATTGCGATCACTTGTTTCGGTCCCGCGCAATTATCAACTGCATCACCGCCGGTGCAGCCGGCGGCTTTGCCCACTGCGAGCAGGCCGGGTTTTGCGAAATCTTTTCGGGGTTAGTTCCTTAATTACTCGGACCGGCTCCTAAGAAATATCCGACCCCAGCCAATCCCACGTCCGGCCGTCGCGGGCTAATAATTCGTTGGCGGCCTGCGGTCCCCAGGAACCGGGTTCATAGCGGGACAGCGCCGGCGTGCCGGCGGCCCATGCTTCTTCGATGCGGTCAATAATGCTCCATGCGCTTTCCACTTCATCACGGCGGATAAACAACGTGGAATCGCCGAGCATGGCATCCAGCAGCAAGCGTTCATAGGCTTCCGGAGAATAGCTGCCGAAGGCTTCGTTGTATTCAAAATCCATGTGGGCCGGGGCGATCCGGGTAACCGTGCCGGGGCGTTTGGCGTTAATCAGCAGAGAAATGCCCTCCTTAGGCTGAATGCGCAGCGTGAGAATATTGCGCGCCAGGTTGCCGCCCGGCGCGTTAAAGAGAATTCCCGGCGCGCTATTAAAGTGAATGCTGACTTCCGACCCCTGTCGCTTGAGATGTTTACCGCTGCGCAGATAAAACGGAACGCCATGCCAGCGCCAATTGTTAATATTCAACTTAACAGCGGCGTACGTTTCCGTCTGGCTGTCCGGCGCTACGCCGCGCTCCTGAAGGTAGCCAATCACCGGCTTACCATCCACCGAACCGGGCGTATATTGGCCCCGCACCGTGCGCATGGCCACCTCCTGCGGCGTATGAAACGGCTCAATGGACTTGAGCACCCGCACTTTTTCATCACGAATGGCGTCGCCATCCAGGGCCACGGGCGGTTCCATGGCAATAAGTGTCAATAGCTGCATAAGATGGTTTTGCACCATGTCCCGCATGGTGCCGGCATTTTCAAAATATCCTCCGCGGCCTTCAACCCCCAGCGTTTCGCCCACGGTTATCTGGACATGATCCACATACCGCCGATTCCAGATGGGTTCAAAAATTCCGTTGGCAAACCGAAATACCAGCAGATTCTGCACCGTCTGCTTGCCCAGATAATGGTCAATGCGATAAACCTGTGATTCATCAAACACACGATTAATGTGATGATTCAGTTCCCGCGCGGTGTCCAGGTTCCGTCCGAACGGCTTTTCCACAATGGCCCGCCGCCACGCGGTGCTGTTAAATGGATCAATATTGCCCAGCCCGGCATCGCCCAGGCGTTCGACAATCTGCCCGAATTCAGTTGGGCTGGTGGAAAGATAATACAACCTGCGGCCACCCGTGTTGAATTTTTTATCCACTTCCGCCAGGCGATCCGCCAAGGCGTGATAACCATCGGCATTTTCAAAGGTGCTCTGATGATAAAAAATCCGCGGTGCCAGATTAGACCACAATTCCGGGTCCACGGGTTTGCAACGCGAAAATTTATTGACAGCTTCCAGCATTTCCGCACGAAATTCATCGTCTGTCTTGGGCCGTCGGGCAAAGCCGATGACCACGGTGGATTTCGACAATAGCCCGTCGCGCGTGAGGTTATACAACGCGGGCAGAAGCTTTCGGGCCGTTAAATCACCGGTGGCACCGAATATCACAATGGCGCACGGAGGCGCGGCCGTTACAGCATTTTTTTCCCCAGCCATGTTGTTTGATCCTTTCATTGAGTTTTCTACCCTAACAAAGACGGTTATTCTACACGCCATGCAGTCCGCTTCAAAAGCCTCGGTTAACGGGAAGGCCGCAAGCGTTTGCAAGGGACGGAACATTTGGAGTTATTTTATGACCGATACGCTTTGGGCACCGTGGCGGCTGGAATATATTAAAGGCGTCACCGGGCAGAACATCGACTGCTTTTTATGCGATCTGGCCCAGCACCCGGAAAAAGATGCCGCCAATTTTGTCGTGCGCCGCAGCCAATTCGGCATGTTGCTGATGAATCGTTATCCGTATGTCAACGGCCATCTTCTGGCCGCGCCGTATCGCCACACGCCGGATTTGCCCCAATTAACCATTGAGGAACGCGCCGATGTGCTGGAGCTGGCGGTTCTGGGCCAGCAGTTGCTGACCCAGGCGATGAACCCGCAGGGATTTAATATCGGCATCAACATCGGGCGTTGCGCGGGTGCCGGGGTGCCGGGGCATGTACACACCCATGTTGTTCCCCGGTGGAACGGCGACGTTAATTTTATGAGTGTCGTGGGACAGGTGCGGGTGATTCCTCAGGCCGTTGAAGAGGCTTATCGCCAGATTATGGCGCAACTTCCCAAGCCTTGAGCAATCCCTTACTTATTATTCCAGTTCTTTACGATGGGGTTCTTTACGCCGGGCATGCCTTTGAACCCATAACATTTCCACACATCCAGATGTTTGACCACGACGCCGTAGTAATACAGCGGCACGACAAACATTTTACTGACATGCGCAAAGGCGGGTTTAATCAGGCGATCAAATACCTGCGGTGAAAAAGACCCGGTTAATACCGCATCCCGGCCAAGATAACGCAATTTCCCGGTGCGCGGATTGATCTGGTTGGGTCCAGGCCATAAATCAAATTGACACTGCTTGCCGCCCATCGCGGTTTGCAGACAAAATACAAATGGGTGTCCGGGCAAATAGTAACTTAACGAACTGGAAGTATCCCAACGATCATCCATGACCATGGGCAGCGGGCCATGACCGTGCCACATGGATAAGCGGATTTTTTCAATGGCCTGACCCCGGACTTTCAAGGCGTGGAGACGAAAAGCCGGGTCAAATTTCTTGGCGGGAAAATGTTTACCGGCGGGATCAATTTTAGCCATGACGGGATAGAGCAACTGTACGTTTTCCGCAAAGACAAACAGGCTAAATCCCCACGCAACACCCGCAATTATCCAGCGCCGCGCGGCTTTGCGCTGGGGCACAGGCTGATTCCACCAGCGCGTTGCCACACCGGCAAAAAGAATCATGCCGGTAAAGTATCCGCCGGCGGGCCAATTCGGTTCAACCTTACTCCAGAAACTTAAAAGTAAGTACATGATAAAAATCGGCAGCGTGATCCATATCAGAAAATCCCACACAGCCCGGGCAATGGGGTCTGTTATTTTTCTGGCATCACGAATCGCTTCAATGAATGCCAATACCAGCAGCACAAATAGAATGCCGGCGAAAATGCCGGCTTGTGAAAGAATGAACATGCCAACATTCAGCGGTGCCTGGCTTAAATGCCACCACACACCCTTGGCCCCGCGCAATCCTCCCTCGCCGCCGATAGCGCGAAACATAATCCAATGATGCTGCGCATTCCATATAAGATTGGGAATTTGAATCGCCAGGGCCAGCAGGGTTGCCCCGAGGCTGTGCCAGGTTGCCAACTTCCGCCGCAGGTAGGTATTTCGCCATGCCGCAATCGCCAGGGAAGGGGGAATCAGCAGCAGGATCGGCTTGCACAAAGTTCCCAGCCCCACCAGCAGACCTGCTAAATACAGCCAGCCAATGCCGGCGCGGCTGGGCTGCTGCGGCAAAAGCACGCCACTTTCACCAAACCGTGGTTCCACCGCCAGCCACAGGCACACGCACGCCCAGGCCCAACACAAATACATCGGTGAATCAATGGTAATAATTAAACTGCCCACGGCAAATACCGGCACCCCGGCGGACAGTGCAATAACCATCAGCCCGGCGCGATCATCACGGAACATGCGGCGTGCCAAAAAGAAACTCGCCAAGCCGCTGAAAAAAGCAAAAATGACCGCGGGCGTTCGTATAATGGGCATCGTGGCGTGCTGACCAAACCAGTGCCCCACCGCGGTAGCCGCATAAATAATGGCCGCAATTCCCGGCCCCTTGGAATAATATCCCCACGCCAGATGACGTGACCAGAGCCAGTACTGGCTTTCATCCTCTGACAGATCAAACGGGCAATTGTGGTAAAGAAATAAGAGATTGGAAAAAAAACCCAGAATTAACAATCCCAAAGCCGTGCGGACACACCAGAGCTTGCGGACCCACGCGTGCGGAGAATTCGTCGATAGTTCTTGAGTCATTGCGTTTCCTGTACATGGCCGGCAACCAATACCGCCCGAAGATGTTCCGCGACCTGCGGCAAATGGATGGTCGCCTTTCCGAATCCCTGCAGGGCACCGGCGGCCACAGCTTTGGCTTGGGCATCAGGCAAATTGCTGACCAGCATCAGCGGCGGGCAATTGGGATTTTGCCGCAAGTGTTTAATCAGGTCAATTCCGCTGGAATGATCGCGGTCGAGAATGCGATTCACCAGAACCAGATTGTATTGATTCTGTTGTAGTAGTTTCTCCGCTTCCTGCGCCGTGTTTGCCGCGTCCACATGGGCCGAGACTATATGCTC
Source organism: Phycisphaerales bacterium (assembly GCA_027313145.1). Classification (GTDB taxonomy): domain Bacteria; phylum Planctomycetota; class Phycisphaerae; order WQYP01; family WQYP01; genus JAMDCX01. The sequence goes on from DAHVEJ010000111.1 coordinate 4,726, forward strand.
AAGAAAATCGGTGATGGCGGCGTGATCAAATCCACATTGCCCGACATCCAGAATACGTACACCCATGAATACGCCTTTCAAAGCTTAACCGGGAAAAAATTATAGCATATATGTTCCTTTTTCGGGCAGTTTTTGCGGACCGACGTGGTTTGCTAACCAAAACTTAATCATGAATTTTGACTCCAAGGCACCCGATGGCCTACACTTGCCAACATGACAAGACTTTCACCATCTACCAAAAGCGTTGACAAAAAGGCCGGTTTAAACTCCGGCCATCAACTGATTGTATGCGATCTGGACGGCACACTGATCAGCCGCGACCACAAGCTTAACACCGCGGATATTGATGCTCTGGCCAAGGCTCGTCAAGCCGGTGTTGCCGTGAGCATCTGCACGGGCCGCAGCATTGGCGAAGCGCTCGATATTATTAAGCCACTGAATCTTTCCGGCCCGGGGGTATTTATTACCGGGGCCGCCATCTGTGATCTGGCATCCGGCGCAACCTTGCACCGTCAAGCCATCGCACCGGGTATCGTAAGGGAACTTATCACGTTTTTCGGTGATCTGGGCCACGCGGTGCTGCTGCTGGTAGATGCTCCGGAAAATCCCGGACCGCGCTATGTCATGACACAACACGGCCCGGTTCATGCCGCATCGGAGGAATGGTTTTTACGCAATAAAATGGCGGTGAAAATTGTGGATCATCCGGATGACCATACACTTTCGTATGTATTGCGGCTGGGCATTGTTGTGGATTTGCCACAGCGTGCGGACATGACCGCGCAGTTGACACGGCGATTCGGATCGCGAATTAATTTTTTGGCGTTACGCGCTCCGGCCTTTGAATGCCACGTCATTGAGGTCTTTGCGCAACAGGTTGATAAGTGGACCGGCATCCAGCGGCTGTGTGCCCTGCTGAATATCGACAGCAGCCTTGCCGTGCCCATCGGGGATGATGTCAACGATGTGCCGATGCTGCGTCATGCCACCTTGAGCTTTGCCATGGGCAATGCCGCCCCGGAAATTCAGCGCGCCGCCAAACACGTCACGCGATCCCAAAGCCAGGCGGGCGTGGCGGCGGCGGTAGAAGCCGTTCTGTCCGGCAAGTTGCGCCATAAGCGAGAACCGGTACACTTGTAACTCAGAATTATCTAGGAGCCTGTCCGAGTAAGGGCCTGGGCGCACCCGCGGCTACCAGGCTATTTGCGTAACGCCCGCATGGCACTGGATAACATTTTATCGACCACGTGGACGTTGGCCGGCGTGGCGGTGGAATTTCCCAGCACCAGTTCAGCGCAATGCGCGCAGTAATACAAATAGGATATGGCACGCTGCCGTGGCGTATAGTGCATGGGTACCACCGGCTCCGGCTTGACCACCTGTTTTAACATGGCCTGTGCCTGCGCCAGCAAAACCGACAAGTGCTTCATATCGGGCAATTGGGCTACCGGCCACTTCACATCCTGCCGCATGACCACGGCACCGCTGGCCAGTACGGCACCTAAACCGATGTAACCGCCCGAATATTTGTTGTCGGACAATTGCAGCTCAGCATGATCGGTCTTGCCGCCTTGGATCTTTATGATCTTTTTTCTGCCTAGATAAATAACATACCGCACGGCCTTCGGGTACGGCTTCCAGGTAAGCATGACCGCCTGATCACGGCATGTCGCGACAACGTGAAGTTGTTGAATAGTCTGCCCCGCAATCACCACGTGCTGAAATTGGATTTGCCTGGCGTTTTTCAGCCAGACGAACGGTGATTTGGAGCCGACGGAGCCGATCGTGATATTGCGTAATACCACATGTTCAATGGGAGATGGATCCAGATTTACCAGAGCAATAGCCGCCGCCCCGGCGGATTCAATGCGATTAATATGCACATCACTGATCGCCCAATCGGAGATTTTGGGCACAAAACCGGCATCAGGCAGCGAATATCCGCCGGCCCAGGCGATGGCGGGCTGGGTCAGGCAGCGCACGGAGTCGGCAGTAATTCCACGTATATAAATGTGTTTAATATAGCCGCCGCGTTCACCGCCCCATTTCATATAAATAATATTGGCGGAAGCGCCAAATTCATTATCCAGTTCAAAGACATTTTTTATTCCGCCGGACATTTCACTGCCAAAGCCAATATCATGCGACAGCCAGTTATGCCGGATAATAATATTTTCCGACGGCCTGCCGCCATTGACACTCCAGGCATCGGCGTTCCTGCCGGATTTGATGACAATGTTGTCATCATCATTACGGATAGAGCAATTTTGAATCAGTGTGTCATCGCAGGAATCCACATCAATTCCGTCATCCATATTTTTGACATGATTATAAACCGTCACACCCTCAATAATGACATTGGTGGAAAAGCAGGGGTGAATGGTCCAGAACGGTGTGTTGGTGAACGTTACGTCGCGCACGAGAACATTGTGACACTGTTCAAAGTCACAGAACTCGGGCATCAGATGCCATCCGGTTCCGAAAATTCGTTTGCGCATGGCCGTGAGATGGTCGGAATACGCCCAGTTGATCAACCGGTCTTTCCATTTGAGTTTCAGTTGGGAATCATACCAGTGAATCCAGGTGGAATCGGGATTATTGCGCTGCGCGTTAAACGTACCCAGGCCGGTTACCGCCACATTGGTTTGGCGGAATGCGTAAATAAGCGGCGAATAATTGTAGCACCATACCCCTTCATAGCGCACCAGCACGCACCCTTTCAAAGACCCTTTGCCGGTAAGATAATCGCCGGGATTGTACCCAAAGTTAATCTGCGATCCACCGTTGAGATGGAAATTGACATTCGATAACAGCGTAATCGGACCGTTGCACACATACGTACCCTTCGGCACGACCACGGTTCCACCGCCGGCGGCATGGCAGGCGTGAATGGCATGGTTAAAGGCCAATTCACAATCTGTTTTTCCATCCGCCTTGGCACCATACCTCATGACATTGAAATACCGACGAGGAAATGTGGGTACGTGAATCTTCCGCAGAATGGCGTGATACAGCTTGGTATTCCAAACCATGGGAGCCGCCCCGCGGACAGGTGCGCTTGCCGCCGCCGCACGTGCCCCGGGCAATGCCAAAACCATACAAACGCCTGACAACAATGCCATCAGGCCAATGTGGTTAACCGCCCGCAGCCACGCCGGCGCCCTCCGAACCGTCAAAACAGTTTCGCGCATAAAACACTTCTTGTGATAGCAACATAAAATACCAAGGACACGACTTATCAAGCAGCTTACAGCCCCCTCTGCCTGGGCGTCAACTCTGTATTTTTAAAAAAGGCCCCGACAATACTCAAGCCCCGGCGGCAACATTAATCAATAACAATCACGCATAGATCCTTGGGACCATGCACGCCGGTTACCAGATTCATTTCAATATCCGCGGTTTTACTTGGGCCGTTGATGATCACCACATTGGAAGCCATGCGCCCCCCGGTATCGCGCAGCACATGCGGCAGCGCGTCAATCATATCAGCGACAATCCGTACCGCCGGAAGAAGCACAATATGCAGGGGAATCGTCAGCGTTGTGGAGCGGCCAAAACCGGGATCACTCCAGACCATCAACGCGCCGGTATCCGCCAAGCCGTAGCGGCAATCCGTAATGCCCGCCTCGCATTGAAATACCCGATTTTCACAATTCGGATCCGTCCAGAGATCAATGCGATACCCCTTGGCCTGTAAATGGCCGGCGATCAAATCTTCCGGTAAATCCGCCATATTCACCATGATCGACTTGACATTTCGATTCGCTAAAAGTTCATCAATGGCAGGAATTATTCCCTCGGAATTGGTGCGCGTGACCGTCATGCCGTTAGCGCGGGCCTGCTGCATCCATCGCTCCACGCGGCGCGGATCACCGGCGTCAACCTGCCGCAGTAATTTTTCCCGTATTTCCGGTCGGGCATCAGGGGCCGGCGCGGGACCTGCCGCGCTGTGGCCCAGGGCATGGCGCACTGAGGCTAAAAACTCCAGCCGTTTAGCTTCATTGCCATTCGAACTATGCAGGGAATCAAGTGTCATTATTATCATCACCTTCCGAAGCGGCGCCATGCCATGCTATTTTCCACGTTTCTCACCCGCGCGATACTGCTTATACAGGTAGCGAAAATCATGCTTCGCCGGCATGGGAAAATCTCTCTGCGCAGTCCAGCCTGCGGCCGGGCCGGGCAGCTTTTTTATCCAGCCGTCTTTACTTCCAATGCTGCGCAGCACCACCCGCTGGACAACCTGCCCCAGGCGATAACTCCACGCGTGCTGCAGACCCCACGCCCATAACTTAAAGATTGTGCGTTCCGGACGCTTGGTAATACCCTGCCGCACCTCATCTCTTTTCAGTTTGATGAGAAACTCCGGGATATTGATTTTTACCGGGCAGGCCTCAAAACACGCCCCGCATAAACTCGATGCGTGCGGCAAATGCTTGTGATTTTCCAGCCCGTTAAATAAGGGTGTTAATAATGCCCCAATCGGCCCCGGATACACGCTGCCATACGTCCGTCCCCCTACCTTGCGATAAATCGGGCACGCATTAAGACATGCGCCGCAGCGGATGCAGCGCAACGTGTCACGATATTCACCGGCCAAAATTCTGGACCGCCCGTTATCCATAATAACTAAATGAAGCTCTTCCGGGCCGTCATGCTCACCGGGCCGCCGACAACCCGTAATGATATTGGTGTACTGCGTTAAGGCTTGCCCGGATGCTGACCGGGCCAGAAGTTTTAGAAACACCGGCAGATCATCCAAGGCGGGAATAACCTTTTCCATGCCCATCAGCGCCACGTGAACCCGCGGGCGGGTGGTACACATGCGTCCATTGCCTTCATTGGTGCATAATACAATGGACCCGGTTTCAGCCACCGCAAAATTTACACCGCTGATTCCCATATCCGCCTGATTAAAGCGATTTCGCAGATACACGCGGGCCATTTCCGCCAGTTCCTGCGGATTATCCGTAAAAGGGGTTTTGAAATAGCGGGCAAATATCTTTCCGATTTCCGCTGCATTTTTGTGAATAACCGGCATGACAATATGCGTCGGATGATCGTTATCCACCTGCAAGATGAACTCGCCGAGATCCGTTTCCAGCGGTTCAATACCCGCCGCAATCAGGGCGTCATTCAGCTCTGTTTCTTCACTGACCATGCTTTTGCTTTTTACCACCAGCTTGCTGCCGGTGCGCCGGGCGATGTCTACAATCAGACCGTTAGCCTCTTCGTGTGTGGCGGCAAAATAGACCGCCCCACCATGCTTAATAACATTGCGTTCCAGAAGTTCCAGATAATAATCAAGATGATCGAGCGTATGGCGTTTTATATCGCCGGCCAGTTGCCGAAGGCCATCCGCATCGGGCAACTCCGCCAGGCTGATTCGCCTGCCATAATCTTTTTTGGTTACGGAATTATCCAGTGCCGCATGAAGAACCGCGTCGGCGGAAGCCACGTGGGCCTCGGCCATAAAATCCGGATGAAATACCGGCAACGACAAACCGCGCTTCGGCGATGTTGATTCCTTAACGCTATTCATGAAGCTTTCGCCCCCGCGGTATGCTCAACGGCGGCAGCGATGATCTGCGCAATATGCTGCACTCGGAATGAGGCACCCATGCGGTGGCAGGCACCGCCGATGTTCATCGCGCAGCCGCCATCATTGACAATCATGGTTTGTGCCCCGGTTTTGCTGCCGCACTGCACCTTATCGCGCACCATGGCCCCGCTGATATCCGAATATTTAATAGCAAACGTGCCTCCAAAACCACAGCACTGTTCCGCCTTTTCCAAGGCCGTAAATTGCGCTCCGCCGAGCTGCTTGAGTAATCGAATCGCCGGCTCTCCGGTGGCACCCAAGCCGCGCAAATGGCACGTGAAGTGATAGGTAAATGTTTCATTTTCCGGCAGCGAAAGCGTGGATAAATCAACTTTCAGAATTTTGGTGAGAAATTCGACATATTCGTAACACCGGGCGACGAAATCCTCCGCGAGTTTTCGCTGATCCGGATCATCATGAAATAGTTTAATGTAATGATCCCGTATCATGGCACAGCAGGAGCCTGATGGCGTGACGACATAGTCCGCATCATGAAAAACATCAATCATTTTAACCGCTAAGGCCCGAGCTTCCGCAGGATACCCATTATTAAACGCCGGCTGGCCGCAGCAGGTCTGACCTGTGGGGAAATCCACACTGCATCCGAAATGCTCCAGCGTTTTAACCACCGCCATACCCACATCAGGTGCAAATAAATCGGTGAGACACGTAACAAACAAACTGACTTTCATCCCACCATTCTATAGCCGTCACCCCAATCTGGCGAGAGCCGAGGGACGAAAAAAAAAGACCGGCAAAAAAGCGGTTGCCGCCCGCGGCCGCGCACTTCCGAACGAGGATTGCCTTGAATCACTGTCTCGTTGAGAGCCTGTCGGAGGATAAGCGGATTAGAACTGGCTGAGAAATCGCACGTCGTTTTCAAAGAGCAGGCGAATGTCTTCGATGCCGTGCTTGCGCATTGCGATGCGTTCTATACCCAGGCCAAAGGCGAAGCCGGTATATTGTTCGGGGTCAATATGCACGGTTTGCAGCACATTGGGATCTACCATGCCGCAGCCGCCGAGTTCCACCCATTTGGACGTTCCGTCGGCATAGTGAAAACGCACATCAAATTCCGCGCTGGGTTCAGTGAATGGAAAAAAACTTGGGCGAAATCGCGTTTCCACGTCCGCTCCGAAAAAGGCTTTGGCAAATTGATCGATGCAGGTTTTAAGATCCACCATGGTAATGTGCTGATCAACGACCAGGCCTTCAATCTGATGGAACATGAAGCTATGTGTAGCGTCTACGGTGTCCGGGCGGTAAACACGGCCGGGCGCTACAATGCGTACCGGTGGTTTTTGGGATTCCAGCACGCGAATCTGAACGGAACTGGTTTGGGAACGCAGCATCAGCGGGGCCGCTCCGCTGGGCCGCTGGAGATAAAAATTGTCCAACGGGTCGCGCGCCGGATGTTGCCGGGGAACATTCAGTGCTTCAAAATTATGGAACTCGTCCTCCAACTCCGGTCCCTGTGCCACGGAAAATCCCATGCGCCCGAATAGTTCAGTCAGGGCGTCGATGGTTTGGTGAATAATGTGCAGCGAACCGGGATGGTAATCATCAAAAGAAATTCTCCCCGGCTCAGTTATATCAATGCGAGCATCCGTTGCTCCCGCGCGTTGGCCCAAGCCGGCTTTGGCCTGATCATAGCTGTTCTGAACCGTCTGCTTGACGGCATTAAGCTTGGAACCGTATTGGCGTTTCTGATCATTGGGAAGGATTTTAAGCTGATCTCCCGCCGCTTTCAGAAGCCCTTTTGTTCCCAGATATTTAATACGGAAGGCCTCAACCTGATCGGCTGAGGTTACAGCGGAAAGTTCCTTTTGGGCGTGCTCCAGTAATTCATCAAGATTCACGTTGAATTACTCCACAAGTGGCGGCGATGATGGCGTACCTGACAAAAATGGCACTTACCGAGGGGGCGGAACCTGGGAGACAGAACCTGGAACCTGGAATTCAGAAATTAGAAGCGCCTGTGTTTCCGAAGCATTCTAACTCCCAACTCCTAACTCCCGGATTCTGGGTACTCGTCCAACTGTCAACCGCCCGCTCTCAGGCAGCCTTGAGTCCCAGCGCGTCACGCACTTTGGCGACAATGGCGTCAAATGCGGCGGGATCGGCGATGGCAATTTCACTTAGGCTCTTGCGGTTCAACTCAATATTGGCTTTGGAAAGGCCGGAAATAAGTTGGCTGTACCGAAGGCCGCGGCTGCGTGCGGCAGCGGTCAAACGGGTAATCCAAAGAGCGCGATAATCCCGCTTCTTTTCCTTACGACCGCTGAACCGGTTGGCACCGGCCCGCAGCAATGTTTCATGGGCTGTTTTATAGAGCTTACTGCGTCCGCCGACAAAGCCTTTAGCGCGCTTCAGTAAACGTTTATGCCGCTGTTTCCGGGCGGAGCCGACTCTTACTCGTGGCATGGTAAATTCCTCAACAAATGATTCTGGTATTCGATCTTTCGATCACATTATTCCATTGTTCCGGTGCCCAAATGCCCCGGAATCGCAAAACAGCCTTAGCGGGCGGAGGGCCCAAGCAAAGTAACCATCTTATCAGCAAACGGCCCGGTAAGGCTCGTGGTGCCGCGCAAGCGCCGTCGCCGGTTACCGGACTTGGCACTCTGCAAATGCCCCTTATTATGCTTATGGAATTTGACTTTTCCCGTAGCGGTGATTTTAACCCGCTTCTTAATTCCTTTGTGTGTTTTATGCTTGGCCACGCCAACACTCCTAACTTAATTTAAGCTCAACGCTCAAATAATTACCCGGCCTGATCACTACCAACGCCCATGACCCAGGCAATTTGAGCCACGTAGTATATTCGCAGCACCGCTCGGCGTCCACTGGTCGAGCTTCAAATCGCGGTCCGCGCCGCATTTTCGTTCCCCAAGACCCACGGTGCGCTATAAAACGATGCGATCTGCCGAGCACCGGATGATAATCCGGTGGTTGATCCAGTGCCGCCCACCAGTCTCCCAAGACGACCCAGCACTGCGGCATAATTGCCTACCGACCCACTGGGGAGTTCCTATGCCGATTCCGTCGACATGTTCAAGCCCAACCGGCGGACAACCGCCAAAAAATCTGGGGGAGGAACCTGGATAAACTCCCGCCAGGTGTTCGCAACCGGATGCTTAAACCCCAGTTTCCAGGCGTGCAGGCACAAACGCGGCGCTTTGGGCAGTTTGTTGTACGACATGCCATCAGGTATATACAAATCGTCCCCCAGCACGGGCGTGCCCAGAAACATCATGTGCGCGCGAATCTGGTGCAGGCGGCCGGTTTTAATTCGCACGTCCACCAGCGCGGCCGATGCACTGAAACTTACCACCTGATAGGCGGAAATGGCTTCTTCCCCGCTGCGGGAAATAATGACCTTTTTCTTGTCGGCCTGAATTTCCTTCAACCGGGCCTGCACCACCCCCTGCATGGGATCAGGTCGGCCGGCGACAATGGCGAAATATTGCTTGTCCAACCGGCGGTGTTCAAAATCATCCCGCAGCGTGTCATACGCACGGGGCCGCAACGCCACGACCAGTAATCCGCTGGTCTGCCGATCCAAACGGTGCAGCAAACCCCAATCCCGCCGCGGCCCCAACTGGCGCAACTGATGACCATACCGGGCAAACAGCCCATTAAGCAGCGTATCCTTCACATGCCCCAAGCCTGGCTGCGTTACCAGACCGGAGGGTTTCCCGATCACCAGCAGATCATCATCGACGTACACGCTTTCAAACTGTACATCCGCGTTGGCGACAGGCGGGCGGTTGTCTTCAGCAGGTTGTTTTGGCTTATATCTCAATGAATGCCCTGTTCCGCCAGCCAGCGTTCGGCATCAATGGCCGCCTTGCAACCCATGCCCGCCGCGGTAATAGCCTGACGGTAAATTGGATCGGCACAATCCCCGGCGGCGAACACGCCTTCCACGCTGGTGGTGGAACGGAAAGGCTCCTTCAGGGCAATATATCCTTTGGCATCAAGATCAATATGGCCTTTTAGAAACGCGGTGTTTGGCGTGTGGCCGATAGCTGCGAACATGCCGCGGCACTCCAGCACGGAGGTGGCATTGGTTTTAAGATTTTTTATCCGCACGGCGGTAACACCATCGGCCTGAGTTCCCAGCACTTCCTCAACCGCGGAATTCCACACCGGTTTAATTTTTTTATTGGATAAGGCCCGCTCCGCCATGATCTTGCTGGCCCGCAGCGTATCGCGGCGGTGAACCAGATAAACCATGCTGGCAAATTTCGTCAAATACGTTCCCTCTTCCACGGCGGAATCACCGCCGCCCACAACCACCAGCGGGTTATCGCGAAAGCGCGGCAATGCGCCATCGCATACCGCACAGGCCGACACACCATTGTTTTCAAATTTCTTTTCGCTTTCCAGACCCAGGTAATTGGCGCTGGCTCCGGTGGAGATAATCACAGCGTGCGCCCGCACTTCGGTTTCGGCGTCGCCGGAAAGATCATTAACATGCCACACCTTGAATGGCCGCGCGGTGA
>DAHVEJ010000112.1 GCA_027313145.1 Phycisphaerales bacterium
CCAAGACTCAGCCCTGAATTTAGGCCTCCATTAGCAAATTTCCGCCCTTGCCCGGAAAAATTGCCACGCCCGCTGCCAGGAAATAAAAAAGACACCGGCTTAGCCGAAATAGAAATGTCACCCTGCTGTTGACTTCACTACGCCGTATGGCACTACGACCATGCGGGCTTGAAACAAATTCTGCAGCGCAGCGATTGTTCCAGCGTGTCGCAAGCAAATGGCACGCGGTTTTCGTATTACCTGGAAGACTGGGAGAGTTTTTCAAAATAGGCCTTTACCGGATCAGCATAGCCTTTGGGCATGGCACCGAGCATGGAGTCCGAAAGTTTATGCAGCGTCTTATGGCCGACCGTCGAGTTGTCCAAGGTTAATCGTGATTCAGCCTGGTTAATGACCTTGGCGGTATTGAGGCTTTGATTGGCTAATTTCTGATACAGCAGGGCGGTATGATAATGGAAGGCATGCATGGCTTTCTGTGCATCCTGCATCAGCACCGCGGATTCTATGAGTTTGAAATTGTTAAAGCCCGCCGCCCGTAACTGAATTCGCAGGCGATCGGTTTGATTCAGTAACTGTGCCTGAATTCCAGCCATGCGTTTAATATCTTTTTGCATCCCCAGCGGGGCGGGGCCTTCCAGTCCGGCACCGCCGTAGCCGGAGGCTTTTCCGCCACCGGTGGCACCGCCCGGCGGCTGCTTGGACGAATCCTTTATCTGGCCGGAGCTGAATTGATCGCCTGTTAACCGCGTGGGCGTGCGGCGGCCGCCTTTATCGGTTGCTGTGGCCCCTACCATTTCGCCGCTGGCCCGCCCCTCCCGCCCAGAGCCGCTGCGCCCTTGGATTTCATCATTTTTGGGCATGGTATTACCGGTAACGCCCTGCGCGCTCATATCACTGATCGGTCCATCCATGGCACCCCATCCCAAGCCCTTGTTCATCGAATCGTTCCATTTGCTGCCCAGAGATTCCATATCGCTGGTAAGGTCTTCTTCGTGTTGCAGCAGCTTGCCGATCATATCGGAAAGCTGCGCGGGCAGCGGCGGGGCCGGGACATCATTTTGGGTGACAGGCTCTTCCATTTCCCATTTGTAAGTATCGGGCTTTTGCAGCAGCCATTTTTCAATATTGGAAGAGAGCTTCTTGGCGTCTTCGAGACCTTCCTGTTCCAACGGCGTGGCAATCTTAATGGCTTTGGCCGCCAAGGCTCCCTTTGCCATCGCTAAATCCACGTTCATCTGGGCGAGATCATCTTTTAATGACGCATTGGCCTGATCCTGCTCAGTGAGGTTGCTCATATTCACCAGTTTCTGGTTGAGGAACTTGGACCATTTATCTTCTATGGCCTGGGCTTTAAGCAATTCCTTTTTATCTTTGGCGTCAAATTGATTGATCGGTTTTTGTGCCAGCTTCATGGATGTGTTCATCACGCCGCGCTGCTGCTTTTCCAACTTTTTCAAGGCCAGTGCCAGTTGTCGCCATTGTTCCCTGCCCTGGTTGGGGAAATTTGTACCCTGATGCGATACCACAGAATCAATGCCGCCGGCTTTCGCGCCGGCCATGGCCAGCAAGGCCTTGATCGCATTAAGGATATTCAGTTCATGCGTATGAAGCTTTCGGAATTCCAGCGCCACCGCCGCAGTATCAGACACTAAGCCCAGATCATCGGCGCGTGCAACAGCCCCTGTCGCATCCCCATGCACAATGACGTGCAGGGCTTGCTGAATGGTATCCATGGAATGAATGAACGGGAAATGCTTGTATGTGCTTTCCATATATTGCCGCAAATTCCGCTGTCCACCGGCAACCGCTGAGGCGGTTTTATGCACGGTCGTCAGCGGAGGCAACAGGTGGATGCCGTTGGCCAGGATAATTAATCCCTGCTGTTGCGCCAGCATTTTTTCCAGGCGATGTTCCAAACGAGCCCATCGGCTGCGACTGATGGCGGAAGTTGCGGAGCTTTGCAACTTGATGGTATAGATCCGCCCAGTCGTGGTCTGCGGGCCGTAGTTTGTCTGACCGATGGTGACCTGCCGATTATCTGTGGCGGTAAAGCGGTAGTGCACACTTTGCCCAAGATGATATTTATCGATGGGCAACGTGAACAATTCACGAATGGTGCAAGCTGTGGCGGGCTTGCCATTTTCCGCATTCGGAATCTGCCATTGGCGGAAATCAGTAAATTTGCCGCCATCGACAGCCGTCTGCAAGGTCATCGCGGTCAGGCCATAGTCATCGGTGGCTTTGGCCTGCATGGCAATCGTGGCACCCGGAAGCGCAAAGACATCTTTGTGGGGCACCAGAACATGCACCATGGGCGGCGCGTCGGGGGTGACACGAACCACAAGCCTGTCCGGTGCGGATGTGGACGATGCGGGAAATCGCTGCAGCGCGTTGCCGTGTGAGTCATTAATCAGCCAGTTATAATGCACGCTCTGATCAGCGATCCAGGAAAGGGAAAATGTTTTTTGATTATCGCTTGTCGCCGAAATTATTTTACCCCCACGCATTTCCACCAACGCGGAGGCGCCAATCACCGTGTGATCCAGTGTAGCGGTCAGTGTGATTTTACTGCCGAAGGGAGCCGTAGCTGACGCGGAAGCCGCGTTAAATGCCTTGCCGGCAATGGTGATGGTCCGGGGTGCTAACTGCGTATACGCGGGGGCGGTAATGTGGATCTGATATTGCTTAAGAGTAATTTTCGGCAGCACCGTCAGGTGAAATTTCAGGCTTTGCGTTCCGGCGGCTTGAACCATATAGGTTAAATTTTCCGCCACACTTCCGAGGTGGAAACGGAACGTGCTGTTATTACGGCCAAAAGCCACCATGGCCACTTTTCTCCGCACGCCGCTTTTGAAGTGCAGAAATAATGTGGTGGGGACAAGTTTGTGCCCCGGGGTATTGATACGGGCCATGAAATCCACCGGCTCTCCGGCCAGGACGGTTTCATTACCCGGCTGGACGTCTACGATCTGTGCGGCCCCCTGCATGGGAACAAACTGCCCCGGTGCCGAAAGAACCGCCAAGCCGTGGGACATCTGACTGTGAAACAGCAGGGTCAGCAAAGCGCAGATCATGAAAATCACAGCGGCGCGAAGGCAGACTTTCCGTTGCTGCCGCCATGGAGCGATCTGTGAAAGGTGATGCGTTTCAATGCTGCCGCTGATTTCCTTAAGTACCTGCGGAATCAGCACAGCGCGTGTATCCGTGCGGCCGGCGGCGGCCGGTGGAAGTTTTTCAAACTCATCCGCCAGAAGAACGGCATTGATAAAATGATTGTCCAGCGGTAACGCTTGGGCGGCGGCCTGCTCTTCAACCCACCGGGCGATCTGCCCATAGGCGGGTCGCTTCCAGATCATATCATGCAGGAACCACCAATATCCCAGTACGATGGCCGCCGGAATGGCCGCCAGCAGCAGCCACACCAACCATGCCCCAACATGAGATCCCAAGATACCCGCTAATAATAGTGCCCCGGCTGTTACAGGCACCACCAGCACCGCAAATCTGGCCAGAGATCCGATGAACATGGCTACGCGGAAACGATTGCCCGCTTCCTCCAACTTCTGGAGAATGTGATGAAAATCTTCAGGTAACGCCCTGCCGGGACTCATGGCGGTCATCGTGGACACCCCGAAACATCTTATGCACATGGCCTGTGGTCCAACAGGGCCTCAGGCCGGTGTATTTTCTATCGTTAGTATAACGTCTAAGCAGGAGATTTGTTGTATGGAAATTATCAGACCCGTTCGCCAGGGTCCATTATTGAGTTATCCGTTATGCGCCCGATTGCAAGCAGCCGAAGTACAAGGTGGAAAACCACCGGCGCGGCCGATGCAAGTGGATAACACGGGGAGAGCCTCATTACCCGCGCCCATGACAGGAGACCATTTGCATGGTCAGGCTGCGAAAAAAAACCGGTTTTACCCTTGTTGAGCTTCTCGTGACAGTCACGATTATTTTACTATTAATCGCTATTATTCTGCCGGCCATGCGTAAGGCGCGGGAATTAGCCAATCGCACCTCCTGCGCCGCAAATCTGCTGACATGGGGTCAGGCATCCCTGCTATTTGCCAAGGATCATAAAGGTTTTTTCCCGGCGGCCTGGGGTTTTGGGAACGGAAATGCTCAAAGTTCCTTTCCTAAATATGGGATTTCCCAGGATCCGGTCAATGGGTGCATTTTTCCCATGATTCTCAATAATGATCCCGTGGATGAAAATGCCAGCCAATATGGTGCGGACTGGCGGCGTTTCGGCACGCCCTACTCCACGTTTTTACAATATGGCGGTACAGGAGTAACCACGGAAATGTCCGGCTTTGGCAACCCTGTCTCCAGCGCGTTAAGCGGCTTGGAAATTCCGTATATTTCCGGCCTCAATTCCAGCAACTGGGGTTATACGGGATATGATCCTACCACCTGGGGCCTGAACAACGGTTTAAGCGCTGCGCCCAAGCCCAGCATGTATGTAAGATTAGCGTCCTGGATGGTTTGTCCAAGCTCCAACTACCAGAGTACGCTTTATGCCGGCGATCAACCGGGAGACTGGGGATATTGGATTACAGATACTTACATGTATGTTGGCGGCACAGTGGATCGTACACGAAATAGCTTTGCGCAGTTGACCACAGGCTTGCCGAAAGGTTCACTTTTCGCAGGGCAGGGAATGGTTGAAACCAGTGGCTATAACGGTGCCCTGACGCCCGTATGGGGAAATCGCATCAATGAACCAGCGACAACCGATGAAGATTCGCCGCAGGCGATTCTGGCCGCCGACGCCATTGCCTGGGGCGGCAATAATCAGGAACAAAACGGCATACCCATGAGCGGCCAGGGTAATATGTATCTGATCAACCATCCCAGTTACAGCAATCCGGATGTGCCGTCATTTCAGAATATTTTATATGCCGACGGCCACGTCAATGGAATCAGTTACCCCACCTTTTATGATTACTCAACGGGTGTAAATTCCAATAATCTCACAGCTTACAACTGGGCGATGGCGCACATGCCGCCGCTCAATGGCCGCCCGTCTCTGTTCTCCGGCTACACCGGCAGTAATAGCTATCTCAATGTCTGGAATTATAACTGGGCGGGCTGGTACTTCTATTGGCCCAACCAGCCCGGCGGTGATTAATAGTCGGCCAGTATGCGTCCGTGACCCGGTGAGCCACGTGATGTTTGATCAATCATGAATTGCCCCGGATTCGCGCTAAGACGCCGGCATTATTCAACCAATCCGCGCACAGATGGCAGCGGGCGCTGATCGCGGTAGCGGCGGCGATAAGCTCCCGGCGCTACGCCAATTTTGTTGCGGAATGTATGGGTAAAATGTTCGTGGCTGTTGTACCCGGATTCCGTGGCGATTCGCGGCAACGGCAGCGACGTGCAATTCAGCAGTATGTCCATCGCCAGCACACCGGTGCCGGAACCAGCCATGCTGGGGCTGGTGGCAATTGGTGCCGCAGCCCTGTTGATGACCAAACGCTCCAGACGCATCAGCAAGCAAATCTGATCTGTAAGCGTGACAGCACAAGTCGCGAAACTTCCCACGCGACCAATCGTGACGATTTCTGGAATCGTCACGATTTTTTTGTTGCGGGGTTCCTTTACCAGCGTGTCCCGCACCAGCATCCGTTTTTTATCCCGTAAGCTCGAGCCTGGCTTTTGCCTGATCAAGAGATCATTTTATGTATATAGTTATTCAAATGATTCATCCGTTCTGATTCCGCCGCGGCGGAATTTCATCGGTACGCCGTGAGCGAATAATGTGTGCTGTTATGTATGGGTATCGCCGGGAGCCGCAGGCATTGTCTTTATGGAAGAACGTGGAAAATTTCCCGGAATCGGTCGGCTGGGATTCCGTCGCTCGCAAATTTACCCGGAGCCTTGATGGCTTGATTTACCTTCGCCCCTCGGGGGAAGTTACCAGTAGCCCGTGGCCACATCACGAATCGGCGTCATGCAGGTATCGTAGGGGGTGCTGTTAGTTAAAGTTGGATTGGTAAATCCGATCCATGAATCTTCACTGACCAGCCCGGTTTGCGGTGCAGCGGGTGAAACCCCGGAGCCCGAATAGGGCACGGCATAATAAGTAAAGATATTGTCATGGTTCCTACCGCAATAGGGGGCGGTTTGCCATACCACATGCCCATCGGCAAAGCCCACGTTTTCCCCATCGCCATTATGATTACTGGAATTAAAGACATAGTTCCCATAGGTATTGCCGGGCAGCAGCGTGGTGTTTCGGTACGCCCGCCCCAGTGCAGGTGAACCAATATCGTCCGGAGCCATATCGCTGATTATTGGCGACCGCGGATCGGAGCGGGTGGTCCACCAACTACCCGCCGGCATCGGAATCACATTGTTCGGGTCAGGTGGAGCGGCCACCCATGGATAGGCGATGGAATAACTTTCACCACACCCCTTATTGCCCGGCGTTCCGGTTCTGCTTAGATTTCCAAAATTGCCGAAAGCATACTGATCTGCGCCGGGCATGCTGCCATAGAGCAGCGAAGGGCCGAGTGCATAAGGATCAGAGGGGCAGATAAATCCGACGGGCCTCTCGTACTGCATCAGTACCATCAGCCACAGGCAACTTATCGCCGAACCTGTACTGGGTTGATAGATACTGGAACCGTCGTTGAGATTAAACCAGTCATTGGTAACCTCCTGGGCCGACTGGCCGACCACATAATGACCGGGAGGTAATGGAGAATTGATATACATCCCGCCGAATTCTCCCGGCGTGGAGGGAAACTGGTCATTGCTATCGGCGGCATACGCGATCATGGACTGTGTAATGCCATGAATGTTCGCTGAACAGGCTGTACGATTGGAAATTTCCAAGGCCGCGGCCAACGCCGGCAGCAGCAGACCGATGAGCAAAGCGATGATGGATATCACCACCAGCAATTCGATAAGCGTCATTCCAAGCCTGCCGTTTTGGAGATGCGGAGCGCTCATAACTGAGTTACCTCCCACCGGCGGTTGCCCCACCGGTAGCTGGTCGCGGCCTTCCGACCTGCCAGGCCCGCTGCGACCCTCACAGCAAATAACGTATACCTCCACCCGGAAAAAAGCAAATATATTTCCACGAAGAATTGCGGCGTAAGATAACCTGTTACGGCGTGGCCGCAGGTGGAATCTTTCCGTGTACGGCGATAACGCACCTGTCCCGGCCATGTGGGCTTACCGTTCCGAACCCTCTGCATCATCTTGATCTACAACCAACATCGGGCGACAGGCAGCACACGGACAATGCCGCCGCTGAATTTCTTCCGAAGCGCCCGCAACGGCACCGGTATAACACTTGACGCAAACAGGCACCGAAATTGACGCAAATTGGCATTTGCCAATTCTTTTTGGACGAAGTATTGTCACTTTCGCAATTTCCTCCGGCGGCAATCTGGGTTGAATCGTGTGCCACTGCCGGACCTGAAATAATTAACATTGTGATGGACTTAAACGATGTTCATCTTGCGAAAATATTCCACGACATGCAATGGACTTCGAGGCCTGGTGACGAGTGATCGCGCGCACCCCAAACAACCCCTTGAATCGTCAGCCGTGTTGCCGCCCCCACACGCAGGCACACATTTATGCACCACGTCCGCGTGCTTTCACCGGCACCAGTGAACTTCCATGATCGGGGGGCCTTTATATGAAAATGGCTCCAATACCGCCCCCGCGTTCCCGATTCGCCGCCTTGGCTCCGGCTAATATACGCGCTTTTCTCAATCAGCATTCCCGCATTGTCAATGCCGTAGCCGTGGTTATCCTTGTGTTGGTGATCGCTAACATAACTGGCCGGATGCGGCCACTGAAAGCTTTTTTCTCCGCGCCTCGCCACCACGATGTTGCCCATCACGGGGTAATAATCCTGAATGTCAAAAGCCCGCACCGCCCCGCACAGTACATTACCGCCATGGTCTCCGATGGCCGTGGGGGGCGCTTATGTCGCCAGTGAAGATTCCGGTATTTATCATTACCAGCCCAATGCGTCCTCTCCATGGGCACATTATGATAAGGCCAACTCCCAAGGCCTGGACAGCATGCAAGGCTGACAAAGTCGCGAAACTTCCCACGCGACCAATCGTGACGATTTCTGGAATCGTCACGATTTTTTTATTTATGGTGCGCTGCGGCGTAGACGATAATGTTGCGTGCCAGTGCCTGCGCCGATTTTGGTGCGTATCTTTTTATGCCCCAGGTATTGGTGCCCAGCAACCCGCTGGTAATATCATCCGCTGAATAGATCAGTACCCAACGCCCGGCTTTCTTAATCCCCAGAAGTGACGGCTTGGTCTTTTTAATTCCGGCCGTGCCCTGGTGCCGATACTGTACTTTCAAAGCGGGTCTTCCGCCGGGGATTTTTCCGGTGTAGATTGAGCAAGTGGTCGGCAGGGGTTGCAGTGCCGTTCCGGGATACAGCGCTGCAACGAGGCGGATGATTGAATCGGTAAATGCCGGCTTGCCGCCCGCGGCGTCGGCAAACACCATTCCACCCGCGGCGATGTATGTGTGCAGGGCAGCGACCTGATGCTCGGAAAAGCTTACCTCGCCGGTGCCGGTAAGATGCAACAGGCCCATGGTAGCGGCGTGGAGCTTTCCAATGGCAACGCTTTGCACCCTGAGTTGGGTATGAAAGTCTCTTCGCGCCAGCAGTGCCATGCGTGGCCACGCGCCGGGTTCGGGGTTCCAATTGCCCGCATAACGCAACTCGCCCATCGAAAGAGTTCTTTTGACAGAGCGCTTGGTTTTTTCTATCGACAAGGATTGCAGGCGATTACCCAAATAGCCTTTATCGGTGGCATACAAGTAAAGATTCAAGGGAAATTCCCAACAGCGTTTTTGAGAATAAAACCGCGCTTGCCACACGCGGCCAAGATCCATGGTGCTTACCAGCCACAGCTCACGGACCCCATTGGAAAGGCCTTGCACGGGAAAATAGAAATGAAACCAAGGCTGCATTTGAAACAGCGGGCTATTGGATTGCAGGGTATGGAATTCATACCGTTTTTTGACTACTTCCTGACCCAGTTTAAGCATGGCATTGCGGAAGCTTTCCGAACTGCCATTGCAATTGCAGAAAACCATACCGCCGGCATTCACGTAGTCCCGCAATTTCTGAATTTCCGCCGGGGAAAATACCGGGGGGCGATTTCCCGAGATGTAAAGAATCGGGGAATCCAGCCAGCCTGAAACCGGTGAGTTGATATTCACGACCTGCCAGTTTAAATCAGATTCGGTATTATTGCTGATCCAACTGGTCACATTGGCCACATCACGTTGACGGGCATTCCAGGAACCGTAAAAGTGCCGCGTGTATTGCAGCTTATTCATAAACACCGGGTTTAAGCCACGGTCCAGAATAAGCAGGGCGTAGGCGGTATCAATCACCGGAGATGATCCCCAGAAGTCTCCGGGCCAGCTTCCATCGGCATTTTGATTATGTACCAATGTATAGGCATAATCACGATACCAATCATGCGTACCAAAATATTTCAACCCCGATGCCAAGCCGGCGCGTTCGTTGGCATACATCGCATACTCATCAGTCTCCCGGGCGTTAAAATTCCGGCTCATCCAGTGCAAAGCGGAAACAATGGTCGGGTTCGGTTTGGCCCGCAAACCTACCCGCCGCGCGTTGAGAAATTCATCATCGATAAACAAGCTTGCCAATCCAGCGGGGGTAAACGTTGCGGCTCGCCCCGCGCTTGGCGCACTGGGACGCCCGGCAAAGCCGAAATACCCCCATGTACCGTCGGCATGCTGGCTGACGCGCCAATGCCGTTCCGTTAGCCGCCAGTACAACGCAGGCACAGCCAATCCGTCATGAGCGCATGCCCACATGCCCAGGACACCATATTGGCTGTTGGAATTATCCCAGTTGGCGGAAGTATCAGGAAATTTTTGCGGCCCATGTGGATACCAGGCATACGAATACGCACCATTGCGATGCAGGCTATGCAACAGGAATTGCTCGTCAGCCTTGAGCACAATCCGATATTCGGGCCGCTTGGGCAGAAGCGTGAAAACCCCCGCCTGAAAAGCTGCCTGATACGTGGTATGTCCCCGAATAGTAGACAGGAACTTAATCGCCCCGCGCATGGGTTGCTTAAAAATATTGAGTTCCGGCAAAGCCAATGTACCCTGCACGGTCAGTAACGATTCGGTGACCAGGGCGGTTTCCGCGCCATAGACCCCTGATTCCTGCGCCGGGTCATTGAATATCCCGGCGCGGATTCCAGTTTCCCAGTACTGTTTCCCCTGCCGCTGTGCCAGCAAATAGCTCACGCCGCGTTTGATCGCCTGGATCACTTCGTGGCTGGTCACGCGCGGAGATGCCGCAGCACTCCCGATGGGCGCACTGACAGCCAGAAAAACCGTCAGCAGACGGCCATTCGCAAGCGCATTTCCAATGATGCGTCTAAATTTAGCATTCATCAGGCAACACCGCTGTTACAGTCCGTGGAAAATTCACAAGCCCTGTGAAGGCAGTTTCGCAAACCAGCCCCCCTCGGGCACGCACCGGCGCAACCGGTTATTTCTGGTATTCAATTTTGTCCAGATAAAACGTAAACGGCTTGCCATCAGCCGGCGCGGCGGTCCAGTAAAAGCCCACGACAATGCGTTTGAGGTCTTTGCCCTTCAGGCTGATGGAATATTGTTTCCAGTGCTTGGTCAACGTGACGGCCAATTTTCCTTTGGCGGTGTCATGGTATTTTTTATTCGAGCCGATCAGGCCAAATCCGAAGTTGACCACCTGTCCGGCTTTTTTCCCTCGTGCCCAGAAGGTCAGCTTTTTGGCACCGGTAAGATTAAAGCCTCCGGAATTATCGCCCCAGTTATTGGCGGGATTTTGCCAGGCGATCCCGCCCCAGCCGCTGCTGGAGGTGTATTGGATTTTCAGACAGTTGCTGTTGCCCTTGCGCGGGTGCCCTGTGGAGCTTCCGTTGTACTTGATCGCCGACGCAGTGCCCATCCAACCGGCTGGAATATAGCCGGATTGCGCCTGGCCATCGCTATAAATTACCAGCGGAAGCGATACCTTGGCACCGGCGTGTTTGCCGGCGGCCATAGCTTGCCGATCCACAAAGCCAATGACCGCAATAGCCGCCAAAAGCATGGCCAGCAGTCCCGTTTGTAAACCGGCCCACCGGGCAGAACGTGTTGTCAACATTGTGTTACTCCTTGTTTCTAAATGGGTTACCCTTTTGACGCACCGTTTCCATCGCCATTATTTTACATATTTAACATTATCAATATAAAAGGTGAATGGCGAACCATTGCCGCCACCGGTCCAGTAAAATCCGGTGATGATCTGTTTGAGATTCTGTCCCCTCAGGCTGATCGAATATTTCTTCCAATGGGAAGTCAGTGTGATAACTTTTGATACGTGTACGGAATCATGGAACGGCTGATCGGCTCCAATCAGGCCCACGCCAAACGTGATGCTCTCGCCGCCAACTTTTCCCTTGGCCCAGAATGTCAGTTTTGACGCGCCGGTCAGATTCAAGCCGCCGTCGGTTTTACCCCAGTCGTTAGCCGGATTTTGCCAGGCGATTCCACCCCATCCGTTGGAGGACTTGTATTGAATTCGCACACAGGAATGGCTGCCCTGCGGCCCAAAGTTCGCGGTGCCATAGCTGATATTCTTGTAATTTCCCATCCAGCCCGCGGGGATAAACGGCATACCATCGGCATGTTTCCCCAGCAAAACCAGCGGCAATTGTGAGCGGGGAATTCGCATGGCATGGATCGGCCCGGTCACCAGCAGGGGAATATTACCTACTGCCGCGCCGTTATAATTGTTGTACACATAGCAATAAAGACGGTAATCGCCGCCATTATCCGGCATGCGGACGGTCACATGACCGCCATTCTGCCGAACAATTGCTTTCGGATATTTCCGCGGCATGGGACGGGCTTCCCCTCCATTGGCCGGTAGATTGGAAATATCACGCCGCAACACCCAGTGATATTTCAATACGCCGCCGCCCGGTTCGGACGCATCCACGTAGGCGGTTATATCCGTGTTGCGTTTGACCTTATCGGGCCCGTTGAGAGTCAGGCTTTTCATATCGGGGCACAAATGTGCCGGCCAATGCCCAGTCCATAAATGCTCAAGCTGATCCACCGCGCCCAGGCGGCGGCCATCGGGCAAAATCAGACCAAACCAGGTTGGCGTGGCCTCCACCTTCCAGCCCCAGGTAAATGCGTAGGAGCCTAAACACAATCCCTTGGCGGCCAAGACGCTGTTACGATAGGTTTTAGCATAATACAAAGCCTTCTGCGTGCTGGTCATTTCCGGCGGCAAGTGCAAATTGTCGCGTCCTTCTTCCCATGTGCCGGGCGGGCCAAATTCCGTAATCACATAGGGTTTTACGCCGCCGGCTTTCAGATAGCGTTTATAAAGCGATGGTCCACCGCCGTAGGAGTTGATGCCGATGATGTCAATATCCGGGCAATATTTATTAATCTTTTGAACCTTGTGACCGCCGATTTCCGCCACCACGGTCATGGTGGGGTGGTTAGGGTCCAGTCGATGGCACATGCGGGCAATTTTCTCCACCGCCTGCCATAGCACTTTATGGTCATACCCATTTTCCATTTCGTTGCCGATGCCCCACGCCAGCACCGCCGGATCATTGCGATATTCGAGCACATATTTCTTGCATTGTTCATATTGCGCCTGCACCTGCGCTTTATTTTTGTAACTAAATCCGTTGCCCGGATGCGCCAGCCACATGCCCACGGTATAGGTCATACCCAGCTTCGCTGCCCGGTTCAGTTGCCCCTGAATGCCATCCGCCCCCCATGTGCGACCGGAATTTCCACCTGCCGCTTTCAGTGCCGCCAGAGAATAACTTCCCCCCGCACCTTTTATAAAATAGGGTTTTCCGCCCCGCAAAAGTTGCCATCCGCCCCCGATTTTAACCAGTTGCACTTTCACCGCCGCCGCCGAGGCGCTGCCACCCACTGCTACCAGCGATGCGCTCACCGCCAAAACGGTCGCGAAGCATAACCCCCGCGCTCGCCGAAACTTAATGACCTTCATGCCTGTTCCTTTACACTTTGGATATTGGCCGCCAAGGCGCTACCGGCGTGTTGACCCATTTTAGCAAGCCTCTCCGACAACGTGCTAAAATAACACGGTGTGCAACTGTTGCATAAACTGAATTTACAAAATTTATCCATCATTGTCAATGGCCCGCTTGGTAATTTACCGCTTGTCGTCAATGTATCTATCCATGCCCTTTCTTCCTCGGGGGGGGCTTGCAGCAGATGTGGCACGCAACGTGGATTATTTCGGTCCGGGCGGTTTGGCGGTGGGGATTTTTTGTTGGCGGTTGACCGAATGGGCGGATATTTTTTCGGTCAGGCGGGATTTGGGGACGGCGGACAAATCGCTGATCCAGCGGATGGATTCGTAGTGCCCGGCAAGGTCGGCTGTGAGGCGCGGATTGCGTTTGGATTTACTGGTGCCCACAAAAATGGTGTATTCCAGATGTCGATGCGTGAGTTGATGCGTCACGGATGTCGTCAGTCGTTTTAGCTTGATGTTCAGCCCGGTGAGATCAAAGAGTTGCTGACTGGCCGTTGCGGCGTTACGGCGTGGGAGTTCAAACGCTGGAAATTCCCAGAGATGTTCCCACAGCCCGCCGGCCTTGCGTTGCGCCAGCAGATGGCCTTGCGGCGAATCAATAACGACTGCGGCCATTTTGATGTGTGGTGTGGCGGCTTTGCGTTGTTTTACCGGTAATTGGTTCTGCATGTGGCGTCGCTGCGCCGTGCAAACAGTGTTTAGCGGGCAACTTTCGCAGCGCGGATGGGTGGGAGTGCAAATCGTGGCTCCCAGTTCCATCATGGCCTGATTAAAATCGCCGGGGTTAGTCCGCGGTACCAACGCTTCGGCAATGTGCCAAAGCCGTTTTTGAGTTTGCGAATTGGTAATATTCTCGCGAATCAGCAGAAGCCGCGACAGCACGCGCATCACGTTGCCATCCAGTACCGGCACTTTTTCATGGAAGGCGATACTGGCGACGGCACCGGCGGTATACCGGCCGATGCCGGGAAGCTCTAATATATCATCATATTTGCATGGAAAAATGCCGTGATATGTTGATGCGATAATCTGTGCGGTTCGGTGCAGACTTTTGGCTCTGCGGTAATAGCCCAGGCCCGCCCAGAGTTTTAATACCTCTTCCAGCGGCGCGGCGGCCAAGGCCTGAATATCAGGAAGTTGTTGTAAAAAGCGGGTGTAATAAGGCATGACGGTGGCAACCTGCGTCTGCTGGAGCATCACTTCGGAAAGCCAAATGGCATACGGATCCGCGGTATTTCGCCAGGGCATGGGCCGTTTGTGCTGGTTGAACCATACGCCAAGGCGCTGCTGAAGATGCTTTCGCAGGGCTGGATTGAAGGCGTTAAAACGGGGGGATTTCATGTCAAGGATTCTATCCGCGGCACAATAATCAGCAACGGCGGCGAATTCGGAGATTTATTTTTCCGTTTCAAGGCGAAATTAGAGTTATCCCAGCCGTGACGAATCACTTTTTCTTCGCACCTTAGGGCCGATCCAATAGCCCGGCCCGCCTGCCGAAATGACAGG
>DAHVEJ010000113.1 GCA_027313145.1 Phycisphaerales bacterium
AATATGGCGGAGTGTTCGGAATCCACCGGTAGTATTGTAGCCCCGTATTTCTCCGCCAGCGGCATAACCAAGCAGCCGGCCACCACCAGAGCCTCTTTATTCGATAGAGCGATCCATTTGCCGGCCTCGGCCGCCGCCAGTACCGGCGCTAAACCAGCGGCCCCTACCACCGAAGCCGCCACCACGGCCACATCATCCCGCCGAGCTAATTCCGCTACCGCCGGATCGCCGGTCAGTACTTGAATATCCGTATGGGCCAAAGCCGCTTTAAGTTCAGCTAAATCTCCCGCTGATGCCGGCTGGGTTAAAATCACAACTTTCGGCTTAAACTCCAACGCCTGCTGCGCGAGCTTTCGCCAATTAGACGCAGCGGCAAGTCCGATAACTTCAAATGGCTGGCCCTGTTTGGCCAAATGAGCCATGACATTGAGAGTATTGGTACCAATTGAGCCGGTGCTGCCCAGCACGGCAATGCCGCGGGGATGCTGCTGCAATGCTGCCGCGGTCGAGGATTTTACGTTCATCAAAGGCAATTCCTTCACGAGGCGGAAATCCGCCAATATCCTGATGATAAATTTAATAACGCCATTTGCCAAGGCCGCAGCTTTTCCAGCAGCTTTTCGGCAGCAGATTTTCCCTAGGCAGCTTTGTAATTTTCGCATGGCGCGTTGCGGCTTGCCCATCGGTCGGCCCATGCGGGCTTATAACATTTCTCTACCGGCCTTGTCGGCGCTTCCCACGCCTTGTGGTCACGCCTGGGCACATTGGGCGCACAGTGTCTGGATTTGATCATCGAAATGAACAGTGAAGCTGTCGGCGGCGCACTTTGAACAGGCCAGCGGTTCAAGTGCTTTGGTTATCGCGTTCCAGTAGATGCCGATTCGCTTTTCCGCGTTCCGGCGCTGGACGTTGAGTTCCACTCTCAGAGCCGGGGCATCAAGCCTGACCAGCGCTATCGGGCGCAGCTCGGGCCGCAGCGTATAGCGATCGCGCAATTCATCAATCTTTCGCTCGAGTTCCAATTCAACCGCACGGGTACGGGCATCTAACTTTTCCAGGTCTGCCGCCCCGCGGATTTTATGATCCGCCGCGTCATCCACCAGTGCATGGTAATAACTTTTGAGTCGCTTCAGGTCCCGATCCATCCGCTCTTCCAGACGCTGGACAAACGCCTGCGAGCGCCTGGCGGCCACAGCGGCCGCTTGTGCCATAACACGCGTCATCTCCGGGGTGGTCGCATCGGGACGCGATGGATGTGCGTCATAATTACTCAAGGGATCAGGCAACTCCAGCATGGCACCCGTGCGGCTGTTTCTTGCGAAGTTGATTACGTCCTCCCATTTTTCGTCCGATTCAATGGCCGCGGCAAAATGCCAAAACTGGTACTCCACGCGATCCGCCGAAGCACCGATGACTTTTACCCGCGCGTTGGGAAAACCGAAGGCCCGCGCGACCGGTTCGTCCATCGCGGATTTTTTCAGGTACAGAGTATCAATTTTCAGGGAGATGGCTGAAGCATCCGTGGGAAACAGGCGCTCTATACGCTGCAAAAACATCGAGGCAAGATTAATCGTCAGGCCTGAATGGACGGATTCCCCGGTAATTTCCGTATTTTCCGGGCATTCCAGAAGCTGCGCGGTATGGGAAGGCAGTACGGCAAACCCGCTTTTAAGATATGCCGGCCATTCAACCAGTCCGCCGTTGCGCTCCAGCAAAGACACGGCAAATGTTTTCAGACGCTGATCAATGGCCTGGCTCACGCAAAATCCTCCCCGAAGAGAGCCTCATCGAGTTCCTTGGTTTTGAGATATTCACCTTGGGCCTGCACCAAAGTGTTCCCCAGATCATCAAATGCTGTATCCAGTTCGGCTGGGCCGGCGGATTTGATCCATAGATTCAGCACCAGTGATTCAAAATCCTCCCCATTTTCCGTGTTTCCGAGAATGGAACCGATTTCTCCGACCACCAGTTCAAACATCCGCAATTTGTCGTTGAGCACGGCCAGGATTTTTTCCTCCAGCGAACCGTGCGTGCACAAATTGAAAACAAAAACGTCGCGCGTCTGTCCGATGCGGTGCACGCGTCCGATACGCTGCTCAATACGCATGGGGTTCCAAGGCAGATCAAAGTTAATCAGCGTGTTGCAGAACTGCAGATTGAAGCCCTCCCCTCCGGAATCAGAGCACAGCATGACCGGCACGTCATGCCGGAATTGATCAATGGCCATTTCCTTTTCCAACTGGCTTTGGCTGCCGGTGAAAAGCACAAAGCGTATCCCGTTCCGCTCCAGCAATCCGGCCAGACGATCAAGCGTAGCGCGGAAATTCGCGAACACCAGTGTTTTATCCGCCTGGTTTTTTTTCAGCAGTTCAAGCAGTTTGGTTTCCTTGGCTGATTGGGTCAGATCCCTCGCCAGTTGCAACAATGGCCCAACCCGCGGATCCTGCACGCCCAGACGCTCCAACGCCGGACGCAAGGCCAATGGATGGCTGCCGGCGGCCATGAGAACGGCGTTGATTTGCAATCGGCTCATCAGAGGAAGATCGTCTGGAGGATACCGCCATAGTTCTTCCAGGGACGCCCATTTGCCCGCCCCGGGCCCGGGCGAAATACTATCTACACTATCTTGCGCGGCGGTGCTTTGTACCACGCCTTCGGAAATGCTCGCCAGGACGGCTGATTCTTCAATGGCCTGCCCGGCGTAGCCCGGATTATTGTCGTCCTCCCGGCCAGATTGGGCATGCAGCGGCTGACAGCGCCAGCGCAAATAAGAATCCAAATGGCGGTAGAGTTGCGTCTCTTCCGCGCCAGCCTCAATCGCGAAGGTCTGAGCATAGCGGCGCGGCAACTGAATATTCACGAGACTGCGGGTGTTGCGGACCATTACCTGCGAGAGCAATTCCCGCAGAACCCGGCGGTTGCGCGGATCCCGCGGATTACCCCGGGTAACAAAATTCTTTTTGAAATCGGATTCGGTTTTCAGATGCCCCGGCTCCAAAAGTGTCAGCAGGTTGTACAGTTCAATGAGATTATTCTGCACCGGAGTGGCGGTAAGCAGAAAAATATGCCGACGCTTTAACGCATTGACCAGTTGCCAGTTGCGCGTGGTGCGATTTTTGCAGTGATGGGCTTCATCCACGATCACCAGATCCCAGGGATCAGCCGAGCAAAGATCAAAATGCCGCCGGCTTTTCGCCAGGGAAATCGACGCAATAACCCGCTGACGTTGGGTCCAATGATCGCGATTCCAGCCGGAAGCGGCCAGGTCAAATTCCAGATCAAATTTGCCGGACAACTCATCCCGCCACTGTCCGGTCAGCGGCGAAGGTACAAGAATAAGAACGCGTTTAATCATTCCCCGGAGCACATATTCCCGCAGGAGCAGTGCGGCCTCAATGGTTTTTCCCAGCCCCACTTCATCCGCCAGCAGCACGCGGCCGTGAAAATACCGCAGCACCTTGCGGACGGTTTCAATCTGATGCGGCAGTTGATCCACCGCGTGGAGCCCTTCCAGACACAGCAATTCATCAAAGCCGCGAAGCAGTTTAAGTTTTTCCAGTTCCAGGCGTAAACGAATGAACTCGGGATCAGAAGTGTAGGTTGCGGTAAACGAGGCCAAGTCAGGCAGCGCCACCGGAATACCGCCATCAGATTTCAGGGCTTTGCTTTTCTTCGCCGATTCCCTTGGTGCAAAGGCCTGTTGCCAAAACATGCGAAGCTCCGTCTTCAACGACTTACCGGACAGTCTATGGTTGTCAAGCTTAACCTATCCTCGGTCCGATTGAAATTAACCAGATGCATGATCGCGAGATATTGGTGGCGGGGCGTCGAGGCGGATTGCCATCGAAAGCTATGGGGCTAAAGCCCAAGTTGGAACGCTCCCTCGGTTAGGCCGCAGGCGCATCGCCCGCCATGGGAAACTTATGCGGGGGACGGCGGGGCTTTGGGCAGCGTCAGCGGGATGCCGGCGGCCTGTCGGCACAGGGCGATCAGTCGCTGCACCGTGTCGCTCATACTGTAATGTCGTTGTAAATGGGCGGCGGCACGTTGGGCCATTTCGCGTCCGGCCCCGGGATGTGCCAGCATTTCCGCTAACGCGGATGAAAGCATCTCGGGTCGGCTGCGGTTAAATACACGACATGTCTGTCCATCGATGCAGAACTCGTCATTTTCACCCGGATTGGCAACCACCGGAATTCTCCGCGCCATCGCCCGCAGCGTGGTGTAATTGCACCGCGTGGCGGCTGTGAGTTGGATATACACATCCGCCTGAGTGAGCAATGGATCAATATCGTAGCGATAGGGAATAAAGCTGATGCGATCAAGCAAACCTAAATCATTGGAGAGTTTCCACGCGTTGTGCGCCTCTTTTCCGGCATCACAGAGAAAGAGGAGAAAATCAGCTTTTTCATCCATCAGTCGCCGGCAGGCGTCAAGCAGGTCGGCGAACAACTGATAATCCGAAATTAAATCCAGACAAACCATAAATGCGGGCCGATCCATCGCACCATGTTGCCGAGGAATTGGATCGTGTACTAAAACACCCGGGTGAATTAAAGATACATCGGAGCGTTCTGTGCCATATTGATCCTTGGCATACTGTGAGACTACCACCAACTGTGCCGCATCAATAATCTGCCCGGCAGTGGGTCGCAAATCCGAAGAATCCCAAATCCACCGCACCACGGGAAATTCCTGGGCCAGGCGTAATTGCAGCGAATTGTGCGAAGCGCGCGGCGCGAACTGCACCACCACGTCGACCAGCGTTTTTTTTAACTGGTTAATGACCTCCATGGACGGCCGACGGATGGAATCCAACCAAAGCGGCCCCGACGGATTGGGAATTAATAAAATCGGTGCGCCAAGATCAGGCAGAAAACTTAAATCAGCGCCGGCGGGCGCGATGATGGAAATGCGGCACCCCTCCGCCTTTGCGGCCACGGCCAGCGAATAAATAAACCCCGCCTCCTGCGGAAGCTGGCGCGAATCCAGCCACAGGGCCAGATGCAAGGGAGTTAATTCATTGCTCGGATCAATCATGACACCGGCAGATTCTACCGTATTTAGCGGCGGACGGGGATATTGGGATGGAAAAGCGGGAACCTGCCTTAAAGCCTGTCCAGGCAGTCTAATAAAAAAAGGGCGGTCAAGGTAAATACCTTGACCGCCCAAAATTATGGGATTTCTGAAGTTCGTTCAAGCTTATGCCGGAACTAATTCATCAGCATCATCTTCTTCTTCAGCCAAACCGTAGGCTTCTTCACCGTGAACCGCATGATCTCCAATTCGCAGCATTTCATCAGACATGCGAAGCGGAATAAACAGCTTGATCAGGTAGCAGATAGCCGCGGTAACGACAACATTAAGTACGATGATGAAAACAGCGCCTTCAGCCTGCAACCCAAGCTGCTGCAAGCCACCGCCGTAAAATAACCCGCCATTGGTGTTCACGCAGGCAAAAGCACTTTCGCCTTGCGTCGTGGCCACCAAGCCCACCAACAGCCCACCGGTCAACCCGGCAAAGCCGTGGGTATGGATTACTCCCAGGCAGTCATCAACTTTCTTAAATACGCTCATCTTATGGCTAAGGACATTCATGGTAAACCAGGGGATGGTTCCAGCGCACAATCCAACCAGCAATGCACCGTATCCGTTGCATACACCGGCAGAAGGAGTGATCGCCACCAGGCCGGCGATCATGCCATTGACGGCACCAAGCACTGAGGGCTTGCCATACTTGGCATAATCACAGAACATCCAGACCAATAGTGCCATGGCCGTGGCAACGTTGGTATTTAGAACAGCTACCGCGGCGTCAGCGTTGGCCGAATACGGATCGCCACCATTAAAGCCGTTCCATCCCAGCCATACCATCCCGGCACCGGCTAAAACCATGAGAATGTTATTGGGCTTGAAGTTGGTGCGATCCTGCTTTAATCGCGGCCCAATAATCGCAGCGGCTGTAAAGGCACTGACGCCCGCAGCCAGGTGAATGACGTAACCACCCGAATAATCAATGACTCCCTTGAGCGCCAGAAAACCCCCGCCCCACAGGGTAAATGCGCCAATAGCATAAGAAAACGTTAGCCACAACGGAACGAAAAGCATCCAGGCCACGAAGCTCATTCTACCAAACAGTGAACCCGCGATCAGGATCAACGTGATGGCGGCAAACACAAATTGGAAGTAAACCATGGCGGACATGGGAAACGCAGCCGTGGCGAATGGCGAGGCGGCATTAGCACCCGGAACAATCGCCTGATTCAATTCATCCATAATACTGGCCACCGGTGTTGGATGACCCACAAACGGGAACCACTGCGGACCAAAGCCCATGTTGTACGCCCATAGCAACCAGGCAATCAGCACGGCTGCAAAAGCATAAAAGACCATGAACGCAGAGTTAATCGCCCATTTTTTCTTCACGACACCGCCGTAGAGGATTGCCAGGCCGGGAATGCTTTGCATCCCAACGATAGTGGCGGCAATTAACTGCCAGCAGGTATCGCCGTGATTCAACCATGTGGGAGTGGCGTAATTAGGGGCCGCAGGCGCAGACGCCGCCGGGGCTGTTGCAGCAGTTGCCGGCGCGACGACCGGGGCCGGCGCGGGTGCCGGTGCGACCACTTGGGCTAAAAGCGGACCGGCATATAGTGATAACATCGCAAGCAGCGAAACAATCGACCACCAGCGCAGTCGCTTCTTTGTGAAAAAGTTGCTCAAATCCATACTCAAATACCTCTTTTTTTCCAACGATCTTGTCAGTCGCAGCTCTCCTTGTTCACCCGGCACACGCGGGCGCAGAACTGTCTTTTGATCACTCATAACCGGGTCATGTATCCAGGATCACCTCCTGACGGGCCTAGCTGGCCCGGAATAAAACCAACATGCGGTATGGCACCGCTACGCACATGCGGCACGCCAATTAAACTAATCCTGCCGGAGAGCAGGCGCACCAGCCCCCAAGGCTTCATAACGGAATTACGGGCGTTCATACTTCTGTCCGGTTAGCCGGCGGGGGCCAACCGATTACTCTATGGAATAATGCAATTGTTATGCCACAATGGCGTGCGCTTAGCCATGCCGCGGCCCAGGCAGAAAAAAAGGTCTGCGGAATTCCAAATATCGCCACATTCAAGCGCTTAGATGCGTCGTATAAATCGTTCTCAACCGGGGAGGACCCAATGCGCCGACTCCCCGGTCTGCCTGTTTTATGCACAGAAGATACAGGCGCGTTGAATCTGTGGGCACGGTTTTTCCGCGGGGGAATTCAATTCGGCCCGCCTTTTCATGCTGGCCACAGAGATATCGCGATATCATGCCGATTATTAGACAACTTATTGCTTCCAGAGCTTTTTCCTGGCAAAAAGACCGACACGCCGGCTTTTATGGCACAGCATTTGCATTGGTTATTCACGTGTGTGGCCGCAACCGTATGTTGCGGCCGAGAATCCAGGCGGGAACGGAGGCTGGCTTACATAAAGGAGTACCAGCGATGCTGCAAATTCCCTTCAAGATGGATTGGTCTGAATCTTTTCCAAAGGCAAGAAAAGTCAGAAAAACTCTAGATCCTGAAGCATGGGAGAAATTGGCAAGTCCCAAACTTATTCGGATGCTTGCCACGGTGTTCATTATTCCCGGCTATATTCTGGCGTTACTGCTTTTTATCATGGCGTTGTATAACTGGGTTATGGTAGCCCCGCCGCAAATCAGTCCGCCCCTGATTCACCCCCCCGCCGCGCTAGTACCGGCGGAATCAGGGACCAAAGCCGTAGCCTTCGCGGGCAATACGGTTCATGCGACCTTCGCCATGGAAACCACCGCCATAAGCCCCGCCAAATAAGCCGCGGAATAGTCGATTAGGAATCGAGCATGGATTCGAGTTGGCGTTCGCGGGCCAGGTCACGCAGGGCAAGCAGGAGGTCGGACATTTCCCCGGCGATGATGTTCTCCAGGGGGAAGTTGCGGTTGAGACGGTGGTCGGTCAGGCGGTTCTGAGGGAAGTTGTAGGTACGTATGCGTTCATTGCGATCCCCGCTGCCGATCATTTCGCGGCGCGCATCGGAGCGCTGGGCACGACGCTGCTGATCAAAGAATTCAAAAACGCGTGATCGTAAAATTCGCCAGGCTTTGTCCCGGTTTTTATGTTGACTGCGTTCTTCCCGCATCCGCACGGTAATGCCGGTTGGCAAATGCGTTAATTGCACTGCGGATTCGACCTTATTGACATTCTGGCCGCCCGGCCCCCCCGCGCGCGAAACATCCTCGCGGACATCCGCGGGATTTATTTCAATGGCGGATTGATCCGGTTCCGGCAATACAGCCACCGTGGCGGCGCTGGTATGAACGCGGCCCTGCGTTTCCGTTTCCGGAACACGTTGTACACGGTGGCCGCCCGACTCCATGGCCAGCAATTCCACCACGCCGGAACCACGGACATTGGCGATGAATTCACGAAAGCCGCCATGTTCGGTGGGGGAAAAATCCAGTACATCAAAGCGCCAGTTGCTTTTTTCGCTGAATCGCCGATACATTTCGGCGAGGTCTCGGGCAAATAAGGCAGCTTCATCTCCGCCGGTACCTGCGCGGATTTCCAGCATCATGGAATCAGATGCGCCGCGTTGCCCGGCGAGAAATTCATCCAGCATCTGATCCAGCAAGGGATCTATGCGCTGCTTCAGTTCCAGAAGCTGAGCGGCGGCCAGATTACGAAAGTCCTGGTCTTCAGCGGCATCATCAGCGATCTGCTGCGCTTCCACAGCATCGGCATGAAGCTTGAGATACGTGCGGTAGAGCGTCAGAGCTTTTTCCAGCCGCCCGTTTTCGCGAGATAATTCCACCAGTCTGGCGGAATTGGTGGTGGCACCGGCTTCTTCCAGTTCGCGTTGTACAGCCCCCTGTCGCTCGTGCATGCCGTGGAGCTTTCTGAGCACCAAATCATGGCCCTTTGTGCGCACCGTGTCCGACATATCGCCAATTCCTGAAATCCAAAGATCCGCGAGACAAACTGATCAATCCGCATAAATAAAAACGTCGCGCCCGGCCTTGCGGCGGACACGACGTTTTAAGTTTTTGGCAAGTCCATGCTACTTGGTGGATTGCATAGCTTTTTTCACATCAAAATTCGCGTACTTTTTCTGGAAGCGTTCCACGCGTCCGGCCGTATCGACAAATTTCTGTTTACCGGTATAAAATGGATGGCAAACGCCGCAAATATCAACTTCGATGCGTTTGGATGCCGATCCGGTTTCAAAGGTATTGCCGCAAGCACAATGGGCTTTGACAAAATTGTAATCGGGATGGACTTTTTCTTTCATGATGGATCCTTTCGTATCTGTTCATCTAGCCCTATTATAGGGCTGAAATTAATACCAGTCCGGCCGCATTCCGCACGTGCGGCACTGTTATTAGCGGCGTCCGGACTCGAACCGGAGACCTTGGGCTTATGAATCCCGCGCTCTACCAACTGAGCTACGCCGCCGGATTTTCAAGCCCCGCATTATAGCCCAAACCGCCTGATTGTGGCAAATCGTCGCCAATTCTTGAAGAATCCGGCTATAGGCCGTACACTTCGCTGTTTGGGCGGAGATATCCGCCGCAGGTATCAGCCGCAAGGAGGATAGGACCATGCAGTATAATTTACTGGGTAAAACGGATTTACGGGTCTCCCGCCTCAGCTATGGAGCCTCGCCGCTGGGATCGGTGTTTGGACCGGTTCGAGAAGAAGATGGAATCGCCACGGTTCATGCTGCATTGGACTGCGGAATCAATCTTATTGATGTATCTCCATTTTATGGCCTGACCAAAGCGGAGACGCTTTTGGGCAAGGCGCTGAAAACCGTGAAACGTGACCGCTATTATCTATCCACGAAAGTCGGGCGGTACGGCAATGATGCCCGTGATTTTGATTTTTCAGCTAACCGCGTAATTGCCAGTGTGGATGAAAGTCTCGGACGCCTGGGGCTGGAATATGTCGATTTAATTCAATGCCATGATATTGAATTTGGATCATTGGATCAGGTTATCCATGAAACCATTCCCGCACTGTTGAAATTACGGGATACCGGAAAGGTTCGGTATATTGGTATTACAGGGCTGCCCTTGAAAATATTCCGGGAGGTTCTGGCGCAAAGTCATGTAGATGTGATCTTGTCCTATTGCCGGTATTCACTTAATGATTCGTCCCTTTTGCAGTTAATTCCCCTGCTCAAACAGAAAGGCGTCGGGATTATCAGCGCTTCGCCGTTGTCGATGGGTTTATTAAGTGATCAGGGGCCGCCGACGTGGCATCCGGCACCGGCGGATGTTCAAGCGGCCTGCGCAAAAGCGGTTAAACATTGCGAAAAACGCGGGGGCAATATTTCCAAACTGGCGTTGCAATATTCCCTGGCCAATGCCGATATCGCCACGACGCTGGTGGGCACCGCGAAGGAACAAAATATCCGCATGAACGCCCAATGGGCGGATGAACCGCTGGATCAGCAACTTCTAGCGGAAGTGCTGGAGATTCTTAAACCAATCCAAGGAAAATCCTGGCCCAGCGGCCGCAAAGAAAATAACTAACCCGACAGGTAAGGATAATTTTAGGCCGATGCGGATCCCCCTGCCGGATCGCCCGGCCAAAGAAGGATCAAACCATGAAATCCCTGTTACTTCGCGAACCTGGAAAATTTGAATTGACAGTGAGCGATGAACCCGGAGCACCGGGGCCTGATGACGCATTGGTGCGCGTGCATCGAGTGGGTGTCTGTGGCACAGATTTACACGCGTTTCGGGGAAAGCAGCCGTTCTTTACCTATCCTAGAATTCTGGGCCATGAACTGGGAGTTGAGATTCTTGCCATCGGTCCCAATGACAAATCCTTAAAAATTGGTGACAGATGTTCCGTGGAACCCTATATCAATTGCGGCACATGTATTGCGTGTCGGCGCAACAAACCTAATTGCTGTGTGAATCTGAAGGTCATGGGAGTGCATATTGACGGGGGGATGCGCGAACGGATACATGTGCCGATTCGCAAACTGCATAAAGCAACCGCCCTGTCTTATGACGATATTGCGTTGGTGGAAACACTGGCTATTGGCTGTCATGCTGTTGATCGGGCGCAAGTGGGCAAGGCCGATACGGTGCTGGTTATCGGAGCCGGCCCGATTGGCTTGTCGGTGATTCAGTTTGCCCAGGCTGCGGGAAGCCATGTGATGGTCATGGACATAAGTGAAAAGCGCCTGGATTTTTGCCGCGCGCAACTGGGCGTAAAAGATTGCCTGCATGCCGGGCATGAGCCGGCCAAGACTCTTATGAAACTGACGAATGGCGATATGGCCACGGTAGTGATAGACGCCACCGGCAATCCGAAATCAATGAGCGGTGGGTTATCCTTCATGGCCTATGGGGGAAAGCTGGTCTATGTGGGACTGTTTGTGGGTGATTTTTCACTTAATGATCCGGATTTTCATCGGCATGAGACGACCTTGCTTTCCAGCCGAAACGCGTTGCCCGATGATTTTCGCAAAATTATTAAAATGATTGAATCCGGGCAAATTAACACCAAACCTTGGATTACACACCGCTGCAGCGCGGATCAGGTGTTGGAGCAGTTTACCGGCTTTACTTTACCGGAAACCGGCGTTATCAAAGCCGTAATTGAATTTTAAAGCTTCGGCGGAAACAGCCGTTGGAACAAGGAGTTTGTAAATGATGTCACAGGAAGTCCCAATCAAAAAGATGCGCGTTGAAAAAGATTCCATGGGGCCGTTGGAGGTTCCCGCGGATGCGTATTATGGCGTACAGACGCTGCGCGCGATGCATAATTTTCCCATTTCGGGTTCTCCGATGCCGGAGACGTTTATTCGAGCCTTGGCACTATTGAAGAAAGCGGCGGCGCTGACCAATCAGCATCTGGGATTGCTGGACGCCAAAATCGCGCAGGCTATAGCCGCTGCGGCCGATGAGATCGCATCGGGAAAATTGGCAGATCAATTTCCGGTTGACATTTATCAGACGGGTTCGGGCACCAGCACAAACATGAACGTCAATGAGGTCATCGCCAGCCGGGCCAATGAATTGTTGGGCGGTAAGCGGGGCGATAAAGCGCCGGTACATCCCAATGATCATGTCAATATGGGACAATCCAGCAACGATACCATCCCCACCACACTGCATGTGGCAGCGCTGGTGGAGATCAAACAGGTCCTGCGGCCCGGGCTGGTAGAGTTGGAAAACGCCCTGTTGCAGCAAAAGGAAGCAACTTGGGGAGTAATTAAAACCGGTCGCACGCACTTGCAGGATGCGACACCCATTCGCATGGGGCAGGAATTTCTGGGATTCGCCGGGCAAATTCAACGGGCCGGGCGGCGGTTGCAATCAGCGGAAAATGAATTGTCGGAAGTAGCCCTGGGCGGCACAGCGGTGGGAACGGGCATTAACGCCCATCCGAAGTTCGCAGAAGACGTGTGCCGGTATTTATCCGAATGGCTGGGCATTCATGTCCATGAAACGACCAACCATTTTCAGGCACAGTCCACGCTGGATAGTGTGGCGTTTGCCTCGGGCGTGATGAAAAATGTCGCCATCAGCCTGACCAAAATTGCCAACGATATCCGTTGGATGAGTTGCGGTCCGCGCGCCGGATTGGGCGAAATAGAAATTCCGGCCGTACAGCCGGGCAGTTCCATTATGCCGGGAAAAGTGAATCCGGTCATTGCGGAAAGTGTATTAATGGTATGCCAGAGGGTCATCGGCAATGACACCACCGTCACAGCGGCGGCGACCAGCGGAAATTTTGAATTAATTGTCGCCATGCCAGTGGCAGGCGCAGCGCTGCTGGAATCGGTGCGGTTGCTGGGAAAAGCCAGCGCGAATTTGGCCAGTCAATGCATTGCGGGCATTAAACCCACGCAACGCGGACCGGAATTGGTGGAAGCCGGCCTGATGCTGGCGACAGCCTTGGCACCGACAATCGGATATGAGGCGGCGGCCTCCCTGGCTAAAGAAGCAGCCGCCCGCAACAAAACCATTCGGGAAGTGGCGTTGGAAAAAACCAAGCTTTCCGAGGCGCAACTTTCTGAACTGCTGGATCCGGCCGCCATGGTAGACCCCAGTGATCGCATGTTGCCGGTATCGGGATAAGACAGCGGAGCCATTTTCTGGCGGGAGTTTGTCGGCAATTATATGACAGGCGGGTGCTGGCCCGTGGCCGAGGGTGGCGGATAGGCTTCCCACGAATCAAAAAGCAGGGTTGCTAAGCCAAGCCATGCGGCCGTTTCCGCCGAGCCAGCGACTTTGATATTCCAGGCATCCATGGTGACGCGTTCGGAAAGATGGGGCAGCAACATCGCGCGAATTCCGCCCATCAGTCGGTGCGCAAAGGCCTCGCCCGCCATGAACCGGCTGGCCAAAACCAGCCGGGACGGGCGCACAAAATTAACCGCATTGGAACAGGCCATGATCAGCAGGTTAAGCATTTCCGCGAACTTACCGTCCTGCGCATCGGCGGTTTCAACGCGCCGGGAAAATTCTGCCGTCGTGATCGCCGGACCAAGAAAAGAGCTACTGAATATTCTTTCCATACAGCCGCTCTGGCCGCAATAACACAACGGCGTATTGACGGGAAAGCGGGTGTGTCCCAGTTCGTTGGCGCCCATAATGCAGCCATGATTGGGCCGCCCGTTGATGACCATGACCGCCCCCATGCGCCCGTCATCAAATGCGATCAGCAACGTGTCCTCCTGTAACTGAGAGCGGTGGGTTACCGCCCAGCGGCCGGCGGCGGCGTGTAAATCATTTCCGATGATCAGGGGGACATCATCGAGTCCCCGCAAGAGCACGGAGGTATTCAGAGGCGTTTGATGCGGGGCCGAGGACCTTAATAAAATGTTGCCGGTAGCGTGATCAATCAGGCCGGTAACCGAGGCGGCGGCCATCAAGGTTCGGCGGACGCAATAAGTTTTGGCGAGGCGCGTGGCTGCCGATAATAGTCGGCTTTCCTGTTCGACCATTTTGGAAATCGGCGCGACGGTCACATCGCC
The DNA here is from genome assembly GCA_027313145.1 of Phycisphaerales bacterium. GTDB lineage: Bacteria > Planctomycetota > Phycisphaerae > WQYP01 > WQYP01 > JAMDCX01. Next base: position 14,028 of record DAHVEJ010000113.1, read on the forward strand.
ATGGAGTCCTAATTCCGTAATTTCAACTTGCCCGGGCTCAATGGAAATTCCAAGAATACGCCGCGATGAGGGATCTAAAATTAAGGGAATTTGTGGGCGCCCCCCCGTGGAAGGTCTTGGTTCAAGCTCCTTGACCAGACCAAGCCGCTGTAACTGGGAAATTTCATTGCCCACCGCATTGGGTGTCATCCCAGTTAAATCATGCAGTTCCGATCGGCTTAACTGCCCATTAAACCAACGCGATCGCAGGATGGCGCGTTGTGAAGCATCAATTATCATGCCAAGGTTCTACAAGCCACAGGCCACAATGTCCAGCGTCTTTGAGGCATTATCTCATGGGCCTGCGCGCGGAGCGAGGCTGGCGCTGCGGGGCACGAAGATGATCTTTAAGGCTCGACGATACAGTAACGGGAAAAAAAATCCGGGCGGGCACTTGACTGTTATAGTTTT
>DAHVEJ010000114.1 GCA_027313145.1 Phycisphaerales bacterium
ATTCTCCGGCACAACGAAAAGCGGCTCTGGCGTTTGTGCACGCCGAGATTGTCCGCCAAACGATTTTTGGGGAATGCCTCACGGCGTATCGCGAGCAGGCCGCGCAAATACTTGATGCCGCCGAGGTGCTTGCCTCCCTTCAGGCGGCACTGCGGGCACGACCGGACTTATGGCAGGCCTGGTCCGCGGTGACGTTGCAACTCACGCAGATGGGAAAACTTGAGGACGCCCAACGCCATGGTTGTGCCGCCGTGGAAAAGTTCAGCCTGTTGCCCGCGCTATGGCTGGATTTGGCCGGGGTGTATCGGGCGATGGCGGATACGGATCGTGAGCGGAGCGCCTTACGGCAGGCGCTGGAGATTAATCGATGCTGGAGTGTTCCCGCCCGGCAACTCGCCGCGTTGCATATTCGCGGTGGTGATCTGGTGAGTGCCCGGACCGTGTTGGAAGAAATTATTTCCCGCAGCCCCTTCGACGTGCGAAATCAGGGCATGTTGGCCGATGTGCTTTGGCGAATGGGAGTGCGGCAAAAAGCTATCCGCCAATTACAGCAGGCGCTGGAGCGTGAACCAAACTACCCCTGGGGCTGGGACGCACTTAGAAATTGGAGCCGCGAACTCAACGAACCGGACGCTTCCCTGGCGTTAGCCCGGCAGCTTACCGTCAGTCGCGGCGGTGACAGCCGTATGTGGCTGAATCTGGCACACATGCTGTATTTGCCCGAACAACAGGAAGAACGGATGGCCGCTTATCATCGGGCCATCGCGGCTGATTCGCGTTGTGTTGAGGCCTACGATGAACTCGCCGCCGCATTGGCCGAGGCGGGGCGTCAGGAAGAAGCCCTGGCGGCATGTCATCCCGCGGTATTCAACGGCGATATACCGTTCGAGCTGCGCGGTCGCGCCGCATGGATTCAGTACCAGCGTGGAAACCGTCATCAGGCCATTGAGGATATGGCAGCCCTGACCCGCGAGTCGCCCCGTTATTTCTGGGGAATCTGTCGTCTGGCGGATTGGTATCAGGTCGCCGGCGATAAAAACCAATATCTCCGCACCGCTGAAACGCTTGTGCGCACTTGGCCGGTCAGTGCTGTGGCACATGGCTATCTCGGCGATGCGCAGCGCGGAAAAGGAGCCATACCGGAAGCGCACAAAAGTTTCCAACGTGCTGTGGAGTTGGATGCCGCCTATACCTTCGCCATTGAGAACCTTCTGGAAATGGATTTGGCGGCCGGTAACGTTTCCGATGCGGCAAAATGGGAAAAGCAACTGGAGCAACACGCCACCGCGGAACGCTCCGCCCTGGCCCGGCTGCAAATTGCGGCCGCACGCAAGGATAAGAAAATGGCGATGGTTGAACTCCAGGCGTTGTGCCGTATCTCTTCCGCCCCAACCTGGATGCTCGAGCGGGCGCTGGACGTGCTGGTTGGAAAAAAATGGAGTGATTCAATCGGATATTACGTCCGTGGCGCGTTGGATCACGATGATTGCAACCCGCGGAGCAGTGAAGTGTGTGTAGGTTGCCTGGCCCGGCATCGGCAGTGGAAGCTGTGCCGAGCGTTCGTCGCCTCGTTAGATACGCGCAGTGAGAATTTTCGCCGAGCCATGCTCGAATTTATTCAACAGATTGTCAACAGCAATAACTTCGCGATGCTCGGATGGCTTATTCGTCGTTACCACAAGGTATTGCATGAAAATACAGAGTTATGGGGAAAAATTGGCTATGCCTTGAAACGCTTTGGCCGTCATCGCAGGATTATCATGTGGATGCGGGATTGGCGCCAACGCCCGGACGTAAAAGCATGGATGCTGGGCAACCTTGCCGCAACGTACCGCGCTATGGGCAGCCGGGCTAAGGCCACGGAGGTCAGTACCTTCGCCATGAAAATCGATGGGGATCCCGCGGACCGCACGATCCATGCCCTGTGGCTGGCTGCGGATGCCGCCGTTCTTAAGCGACTCGACAGCGCCCATGCGTGGTTATCACAAGCCAGTATCTCGCCCAACAGTCCGCCGCATCACCAGTTTATTAAAGCGATCACGGACGCCGCGCTGCAGCGGCTCCGTGAACCGGCAACCCCCTTCTCCAGTACGAAGGCACAAATGGCCGCCGCCATCAAATTATATCCCGCATTTCGCAAAACCCGCGAAATAAAATTCCTCTATCGGCAAATTCTGACGCGAATTTCCAGATCAAGTAGTGGTCTTTCCGGTATGATATGGTGCTGGCGGCAGATAGTTCGCGCGCTGTAAGCGGCAAACTGCAGAAAGCCGGCGTGGCAGTGAGGCGGTATGAAAATACATGGCGTGTCTGATCTGATCACAAACCTTCAGGGCGGCTCTGGAAGCCCCTTGGGGCGGAGCGGGCGTAGGGTCGCTGTGGCCTTTTATTGCGCCTTGACGTTTGTGTTGCTTCCCGGCGGGGCAGCGCTTATTGCCCGACCAAGTGCCCCGGGGGCCGCCAACGGGGAACTGGTGAAAACGCTCGCCGCGATGAGATTCGTGAAATCAATTCAGTCGGAATTTTTATGCGAAAAGAAGTTGCGGGTGCTTCGGAAGCCCTTCTTCAGCAGGGGAATTATTACCATCGCCCGGCCCAGGCAGGTTCGCTTTGAAACAATTTGGCCCTATCGCTCGTGCTATATTCTTAATGGGCGACATATTGACATGCGTAATGAATCCAATTCGCATTGGCGCGCCAGTTCGGTGGATTTGCAGCCGGCGATCGGGATAATGATGCGGCAGTTCGCGGCCTGGTCTTTGGGAAGCACCGGTAAAGTCATCCAAAAATATCAGGTCAGCGTGCGGCGTGCCGCGCGTCCGGTCCCACGGGATGCTCCCGCCGGTTTCGCGTCGATTAACCATCAACCAATACGCTCAACGCTTGCACTCTTTACTTTGCGCCCGCTTGGCGGGGTGCTCAAGGAAGCTATCCATGAAATTCAGCTTGGTTTTGCCAAGTCAGCGGGCCAGGGTGCCGCGCGGCGGCAAGCCGCCGCTAAGCCATTAAAATATATCCGTATTGTGGCAAAAAATGGGGATCAAAGCATCTTCTGGTTACGCCGCACTGAGTTGAATCCGCAATTAAAGCCGCAGTGTTTTGCGCCGGTAGGGCCGCCATGAGCCAACCGACTAGCCACAATGTGGCGGGCGCTTCCGGTCCTAAGCCTGATCTACTTGCGCGATGGATGATCTGGTGGTATGGACGATTGCAGGCTCACCGAATTGTTTTAAGCGTGGTGCTCTTGGTTCTTGGCATTCTGCTGTTTGCCGCATCGCGAAACATCGTGTGGCAGACCAGTCTTCTGAGCTTTTTCTCCTCGCACAGCGCCGCGATTCATGATGTGCGACTCTCCGAGGATCGTAACGGTTTGGCCGATGCGATGCGGTTGGATGTGCATTTTGCTTCGGGGCAAAAAGGGAATTTAAGTTTCGCGGTGCGATTGCTGGCGCAAGACCTGAAAAACACCCACGCGTTTTCCAAACTCTGGTACGGCGCGCCGGTAGCGCAACAACTCAAAGCACAAGCGGGTTTACAGAATATCGCGCCAATTCTGCTTACGCGGCCGCAATTCAATACGCTGCGCCATCGGTTGTCCGCAAACTGGCTGGATCATTATTTTCACCGGCAAGTGCGGAAAATGGCGGGACCGGCCGGGCAGATGGTTGCCGCGGAATTGCAGGCTGATCCATTGGATATGCGGCAACTGCTGTTGGCGCAATTTAAATCCGTTCATGCGGGGGCGGGATCACACTTTTCCGGCCCGCTGCTGGTCAGTAGCGATGGCCGCCATGCGATGATGGTCCTGGTGCCTCCCTTCCGACCCGAGAATGTCGCGGCGTCTGAAAAAATGCTCGCCACCATTCGCTCTGCGATTGGTTCGGTAAAAAAACACATGCCCGCTTTACGCGTCTGGATCGTGGGGCCGTATCGCAATTTTGTTGAGAATCAACGGCTGGTAAAGCGTGATCTGAAAATGATTTCAATGGTCGGATCGCTGCTGGTGGCCGGGGTGATCGCATGGTATTTCCGGCGCCTCGGTTCGGTGGTTCTCTGCATGATTCCGCCCATGGTGGGACTGGGTGCCGCACTGGGCCTTGCGGGACTGTTCCGCCTGCATATTCCGCTCATCGTTCTGGGGTTTGATGGCCTGCTGTGCGGGGCCACGACCGATTACGGCATTCAGCTTATTGCGGCGCTGCAGCGGCGGGCCAATCAGGCGGGGCACTACCAGGCGGATATGCCGGCTTTAGCGGCCAGGGATCTATTTGGTCCCATATCCATGAGTGTATGTACCAGCATGACGGGCTACGGAGCACTGGCCGCCAGTTCAGCCCCGGGATTACAGACATTGGGGCTTTTTATCGCCGGTGCCACCGGCTGTATCTGGCTGGTAACTTTTCTGGTTTTGCCGGCTTATCTGGGAGCCTGGGTAAGCTGTCCCAGGGCGCACACACTCAAAGCGCTTCACAACGCCGCACCTGCGGGCCATCGCCGATTAATTAAGCCATTGGGACTGCTTGGTTTTGCCTTAATAACGCTTTGGCTTGGCAGTCGGGCACTGGCGGTGGGTTTTACGGCTAACGGGCAATCCTTAGATGGTTCGTCCGCGGCCCTTACACATGACGAGGCCGAATTTTCGTCTGTGTGGGGGCATTTGCGGCAATCAGGTGTGATTACGATTCACCAGACGTCCGCGGACAGAGCCTTAACGGAACTGCACACGTTAGATCATCTGCTTGGCGCGCTGCAAGCTAAACGATTAATTGCGGGGTATACCACCGCCGCGGCCATTCTTCCCGATACCCATATTGCGCAACGGCGATTAACCGCATGGCGGTCATTTTTTACGGCTGAACAAATAGAGCATGCCCGGGCGCTCCTGGCGCAAGCCGCTTTGGCCAATGGCTTGCGGGCTAGCGCCTTTCAAGGCGCACTAAAGTCCTGGCAGGCCGCGCAGAGTGCTCCCTCCGCGTTGCATCGATTACAGCAATCACCGGCAACTCTTTTTCCCGGCGTGATTGATATTCGTCCGCATGACATTTCCATTTCTTCAACCGTGCAGCTTAATACATCTCTGTCGCCAAAGCTTGCCACGCGATGGGCTGCTGATATACGCCATGATGTTCCCGGCGTTTCCATCATCTGCGGGCAGGTGCTGTATCTGAATGCATCGCATCATGCCCAGTTGGAAGCCAGGCGATTATTCCCCTGGGTGATACTGTTTATTTTAATTCCCATGTGGATTTATTTTCGGCGGCTGGATATTGCGGCGATCGCCGCACTTTCCCTGGGCATCGGCTTTATCTGGCTGTTGGGCGTAGCGCAGTGGTGGGGCGGCGGCTTAAACCTTCTTTGTCTGGTACCGATACTATTTACCATGGGGGTGGCTGTGGATTATGGCATTTATGCCGCCAGTGATCCATCTCTGCGGCCCGGAGGCGGCATGATGCAAAATCGGAATTCCGCGACGTTCCTTTGCGCCGCAACCACGATTCTGGGCACAGCGGCAATGATTCTGGCGGGTCACCCTGTTCTGCATTGGATTGGCATGACGCTGACGGCCGGAATTCTGGGTGGGTATCTGGCGAGTTATTTTGTCGTGGGGCCGCTGGTAAGGATTGTTCTTAATCCACCGGCAGCGCCTCAACGCAGACGCCTTTACCTGACGATATTAAATGCCTGGCGAATCGTTGTGGTGCTGGCGATGGTGCTTCTGGTGATCGGTCTATTGGGAGGCTGTTGCAATGTGCGACCGCCGCGGGCCTATCGCCCTCCCATGGCCCCCGCGCCAACCGCGGCGGCGGCGCATCGCGCATTGTCGAAATTTCCACGACAATGGGATCGGCAATTTTTCGCAGCCCTGGACTGGCGCGGTCATCGCATCAGCATGATCGGCAGAATAAAAGGGAAATCGCCGCACACGCTGCGCGTTACCTGTGCGTCAGAATTTGGAACACTGCTTTGTGACGTGCGGGTGGCGGCAAACCGGTGTCAGGTCCTGCACAAAGCCGCAGCTTTTCCGAAAACTTTGGCGCGGCAAATTGGGGTGGATACCGCCTTGGCGCTGCGCTTGCCTGTAGCGGCGGCATTGCGGTTGAAACATTTCCGTCGTGGCACGCACTTACTTTCCGGAACCCTTCATCAGACACGTTATCTATTTGCCGGGCCGGCTGGAAAGTTGCGGTGTTGCCGTCTGCTCCATTGGCGGCAGAACCTTGAAATGCAATATTTGCACTATCAGCATGGCTATGTTCCGCACAAAGTAATCATCTGGGATGCTGGCGATTGTTTGCTTTTAACTATAAACTTTGACGCAAAATAGTATTGGGGACACCCTGTGAAAAACAATGGCACATCAGGTAATAGATCAGGCAAACGACGTACGGGGCAGGTCGGCGAGCATTTATTCTGGCCGGTAGAACGCTGGCGGGCCTTGCAGCTTGATGCCCTGCGCCGGCATATTGGCCACGCGGGCAAGTCCACCTATTACACCGGAGTATTTCCCGGTACCATCCAATCGTTGGACCATCTTGTTGAATTTCCCCTGACACATAAAGATCAGTTGGCCGCGGCAGGCGACGCCGCCTTTGCCTGCAAAAGCCAAGATGTGCGGGAGTGGGTTACCACTTCCGGTACCACCGGTAAGCCGTTGCGCGTTCCACTGACCGAGAGGGATTTGCAGCGCCTGGCGGAAAATGAGGCAGTTGCCTTGAACATTGCCGGGCTAAACCGAGGTGACACTCTGATTCTAGCCTTGGCGCTGGATCGTATGTTTGTTGCGGGTTTGGCATATTGGCTGGGCGCGCAGAAATTAGGCGCCGCATGTATTCGGGCGGGGGCGGCATATTGTGCGCAGATCGATATTTTGCAATCTCTTCTCCATCGCGGGACCCGGACGTTTGTCATCACCGTTCCATCGCTGTTGGCTGGTGCCGGAAACGCGGCGTCCTGTGATAGGCCTGCGCCGGAAATTCAGGCCGTTATCGGAATTGGAGAACCATTGCGTACCGCGCTGCTGGCTCCCAATGCATTGGCGTTGCGCTTGATGGATAATCTGGGGGTGCCGGCGATTAGCACGTATGCGTGTACGGAAACCTGTTCCACTTTTGCGGAGGGGCCGTTGTGTGTTGGGGGGCATTTGAATCCCGCCCTGGCGGTTGTGGAAATAATAAATGAGCAAGGCTCTCCCGTCGCCGCCGGCACCATCGGTGAGGTAGTAGTAACACCGCTGGGCGTGGAGGGTATGCCGCTGGTACGCTTCTGCACCGGTGATATCGCCGCACTGTATACCGATCCATGCCCATGCGGCCGCACCACACCGCGCCTCGGGCCGATATTGGGAAGAAAGCGGCAATTATTAAAGGTGCGCGGTTCCAGTTTATTTCCATCGGCGATTGCCGACTGCCTCAATGGGATCCCGGAGGTGCGGGACTACGCCATTATTGCCCAGCGGGAGCATGATTTAAGTGATCGCATAGAACTGCACGTTTGCTTAGCTAAAAACAGCTCCGCCATTCGCGATCGACTGGCCTTAACCGTTCGGGCGCTATTAAAAGTTCAGCCAAAAATTATCTTTTCCGGCATCTCCGCCATCCGCGAGTTGCAAAGCGCTAACAACCCTCGCAAACCCGCGCGATTTATTGATCAACGCATTTCCTGAACCGTGTTTGCGGTATACTATGGGCATGAATCAGATGCCGATTCCCAAACATGACGCCCCGGACTTGCCGCAAACTCAGTCTGGGAAGCTTGCCATTGAACCGTTATCTGTCCCGCTGCTGGCGACTTTTGTAACCTGTGGGTTGTACATGTTGCTGCCACGGACCATGATGTTAGGTCCGCCTTGGCTGCTGTTGATTGTGGTTACGGCCGTGTTGATTCCGTTGATTATTTTCCGATTGCGGCAGCATTTTTTCCTCAGCCATGTGTGCGGCCACATTTCCGCGGCCCTTATTACGCTGTTTACCGGGTATTCACTATTGGCATTGGTACGGGATTTGCCAACACATCATGATACGCCGATCCAGATGCTCAGAGCCGCGGGAATGCTTTGGATGATTAATGTTCTGATTTTCGCCTTTTGGTACTGGCGGCTTGATGGCGGGGGACCGCACGCGCGGGCCTCGCGCGGCCACTACCAGACGGGGTGTTTTTTATTCCCCCAGATGACCATGAGAAACGGCGATCCATCCTGGTCTCCGCGATTTCTGGATTATTTATTCGTCGCTTTTACCACCAGCACCGCGTTCTCCCCAACGGATACTCCCGTGCTTTCCCGCTGGGCAAAACTCTTGACCATGTTGCAGGCCATTATTTCACTGGGCATTGTGGTGTTAATTGCCGGTCGGGCGATCAATATTATTTAGAGGCTTCCCCATTGGCGGAGCATGTGCATACAGTGAATAATCCAATGGGCGTGGCAATATTTCCAGGCAGGCGGAAAAATGGTTGGTCTTGGAAACTCGCGCCGTGGAGGGCCGCCCGGATTTATTGCCGCCCACAATCCAACCGCCGCCTGTTTCCCCCATTGATTCTCTGGCGTCTGGGCGCTAACATCTCAAGTGTGTTGGAGGAATTAACCAATACCGCCTGCCGCCGATGAGTAACGGACCGGCGATGGCAGGACGTGCTTTCGTGTTGTAGATCGTGATGAGGATAAACATGGCCAATGCCCCTTCCGCGCGTACCGTAGCTGAACTAAAAAAAATGCCGTATCAACCCTGCTCGGTTAAAGACGAGTTGCGGCGTAACGTCATCGCTGCTCTGCGGACCGGTAAACCGTTATTTCCCGGTATTGTGGGCTACCGGGAGACAGTCATTCCCGAGATCGTCAATGGCATTTTGAGCCGGCATGACATGCTGTTTCTGGGTCTGCGCGGGCAGGCCAAAACGCGGCTCCTGCGAATGCTGCCGGATTTACTGGATCCATGGATTCCCGTTCTGGCACAATGTGAAATACCGGATGATCCGCTGGACCCGCATTTGGCTTCGGGAAAAAAAATCATTGCCGAGCAAGGCGATAATGCGGCCATAGAATGGGTGCATCGCAGCAATCGCTACCATGAAAAGCTTGCCACACCGGATGTCACCATTGCCGACTTAATTGGGGAAATTGATCTGGTGCGCCATGCGCAGGGGCGTTATTTATCGGATGAAAGTACCATGCACTTTGGCCTGATCCCGCGCTGCAATCGCGGCATATTTGCCATGAATGAGCTGCCCGATCTGGCACCCAAAATTCAAGTCGGACTTTTTAACGTGCTGGAAGAGCGCGACGTGCAGATTCGCGGCTACCCCATTCGCCTGGACTTGGACCTGTGCATGGTATTTTCCGCCAACCCCGAGGATTACACCAATCGCGGCCGCATTGTCACACCGCTGAAAGACCGTATCGGCACGGTGGTGCGAACCCATTATCCGCATAGCATTGGCGAAGCCATTAAAATCACGCAGGACAATGCGTGGCTGGAGCGCGACAGCGGCGTCAAGGTGACTGTTCCGCTTTATATGCATGAAATCCTCGAGGAATTTGTCCGCTTGGCGCGCCAAAGCCCGCATATTAATCAGGCCAGCGGCGTAAGTGTGCGGTGTTCGATTACCAATACGGAAAATCTGGTCAGCTCCGCCGAGCGGCGCGGCATTGTGCATGGGGAAAACAGGGTCACTGCGCGGACGGATGATCTGCCATTTATTCATGCCAGTTGCCGGGGAAAAATTGAACTCATGCTGGCGGAAGGTGAATCCGCGGAAGATAAACTGGTGACCTCCCTGATCGGGGAAGCGGTGAAGCTGGTGTTCAGCCGGCATGGTGATATGGATGCTTTCGATGACATTTGCCAGCAATTCAAAGGCGGCTTGACGTTGCAGGTGGGCGATGAAGTTTCCACCGCCACCATGCTGGAAAATTATGCGCATATCAAAGGCCTGAAGGCCGCGGCGGCACGAATGGCCGGCAAATTGGGTATGGCCGCCGACGATTCCGCATCGCTGGTAAGTGCCGGCGAATTTATTCTTGAAGGGTTGTATGTCAATAACCGCCTGAGCAAAGTGAATATGCCGGGGAAAACCTTTTTCAGGAAATGAGCGCAGGTAAGATAAATGCCGTAGCAAAAGCCGTTAAATCAAAAGGAATCGCGATGAAAGCACGCCGGGGTGATCAAGCTGATCCGGGGCGCGAAATGTTTCGGATTCTGGGTCTCATTGTGCTGATGGCGGCGTTATACGGTATTGTTCATGACCAGATTACGGCGCGGATTTATCCGGCGTATTTCAATGTTGATCATCCGGATTTGGGTTATCCGGCGATATTTCATAGCTCCAGTCCCACGGTTCTGGCGTTTGCGTGGGGGATCGTGGCAACTGTACCTCTGGCTACGGTTCTGGGGACGATGATCGCCATTGCGGCACAGGCGGGAGGAGGTTCCCGCATTTCCGCCAACGATCTATTTAAGCCGCTGCTGCTGGTATTCGGTAGCATGGCCCTGATGGCTGTGGCGGGGGGAATCTGGGGTTATCACGCGTGGCAGGCCGATTCAAAATTGTTTGTAGCGCGGCGCGAAATGGCGGATTTCTGCGCCCATCTGATGTCGTATTGTGGCGGATTATTGGGGGCAGTCGTGCTGATGATATGGATTGTAATTCATCGGCGCAATGCGGGGGCCCCTGGCACGTAGCGTTCTCGGATATGCAACTGATTCGGTGTCGCGATTTCGCGGCGGGAATTTGGGCCTGTTCAAAGTTGTACCGCGGTAGTATATTGACCTTGCGTTCATGGAGATATTGAAACCAGCGCCACCTGGTTGACATTGTTTCCCACAATCTGACACGTGAGGAGTCATCATGCAGCGAGATTTTGAAATTCCCTTGCCCCAGGTAAGCCGCAGAGAATTTGCGATGCAGGTTGCCTTAGCCGCAGGTGTTCTTGCGACCGGTTCCACTCATCTGGCTCGTGCCGCGGTATCTTGGAATCAATTGCCGGTTTCGCCGCTGGTCCATGCCGATCGCCGTGTGACATTTCTGTTTCAGGATGCCGGGGCAAAAACTGTTATTCTGGAAATGGGTGGAATTCCGCCGATACCGCTGAAAAAGAATGTCCATGGCATGTGGGCCGTCACCGTCGGGCCGTTGGCACCGGAAATATATACCTACGCCTTTTCCGTGGACGGTGCGCGGGTGCTGGATCCCTTGAATCCCTGGGTGAAACCGAACCTGTTTTATTCCGCCAGCATGGTTCTTGTTCCCGGAAATCCGCCATCCCTTTGGCAGGATTGCAACGTGCCGCACGGTGTGGTGCACCGGCATTTTTATCATTCTAAAGTCGTCGGTGATAATCGCGATTACTACGTCTATACTCCGCCGGGATATCGTGGTGATAGCTCGCAAAAATATCCGGTTCTCTATCTGCTGCACGGCTACAGCGATCTGGCGGACGCCTGGACCAAGGTGGGAAGGGCTAATTTTATTCTGGATAATCTTATTGCGCAGGGGAAAGCCCGGAAAATGATTGTGGTTATGCCGCTGGGGTATGGAGATTTGCGGGTTATTTCCCGCACGGGGCCGGGACTGGGGCAGCCGCAGTTGTATCAAAGCAATCTGAAAAAATTCCAGGCCACGTTGCTGACGGAAGTTATGCCGCGCATTGCCCGGCAATATCGGATTCACAGCCACCGCGATCAAACCGCGATTGCCGGTTTATCCATGGGGGGCGGGGAGTCTTTGTCGGTGGGGTTAAATAATCTCAATCGCTTCGCGTGGATTATCGGCATGAGTTCGTACCTGAATACCAATGGTCCGGACTTTTCCAGCGTTTTCCCGACGTTAAATAAAAGCGATAACGCCCGAATCAAATTGCTGTGGATCGCCTGCGGCAAACAGGATCCCATTGTGGCCAAAGCCAACCATAATCTCGACGCCTGGATGACCGCCAAAGGTATTAAATTCACACCCGTATGGACGCCCGGGCAGCACGCCTTTCGCGTGTGGCGTGGAAATCTTTCCACGTTCGCGCCATTGTTGTTTCAGTCCCAAGCGTAATGCGTTCGTAGCCTGATGCGGCAGCATCAGGGTTGGTTGCGGAATGCGGCTTGATGAAAATATCGAATGTCATGGTCAATCGCTGCGCTGGTGCTGCCGAAGTGGTCATGGCGCAGACTGGCATAATATCTCGCATCCAACTTGATGCTTCCGCATCAAGCTAATGCGCGGTATGTCGCCTGGTTACGTGTCAAAATAAAACCGGCCAGCATTTCAACGCCGACCGGTCGAGTCTCTGTTCGCATTCATTTGGGATATTTACGGGGTTCACATTTTAGCGGATCACCACATCTTGGAGGGTGGAATCTTTTTGCGGCCATGGGGCGAAAGCCTCTCCTTTTGGGGAATCCCATCTAATCCGGTGCGTAATGGCGATGAGAATTTTGTCCCGGAAATAACCGCAGATGCCATCTTCGACCACTTGCTCGCTATAACCCATGCGATAAATGCCGAAGGAGGCAAAAGCGGATTACGGCGCGGGGTACCGGCATGCTGGCCCGCTTAGCTCTACTCGTTACCCGCGGTACCGTTGATGGTTGCTGATGCTCCGGGGTAGTTGAGCGAGAAATTTTGCCGCCAGTCGGTCTCAATCCCTACATAAGAAAGGGTCGGCGGGCTCGCGTTGGTCATGACCTGCTGCGTGCCGATGAGTTGCCATGTTTCACCCCAAGCCAAGGTCTGGCAGTGACCGTCAAGATATGCGACGTTCATTTTTCCGGAGTGGATAATGGGATTTACGTTGTATACACCAGATGTGCCGCTCGATGGTGTTCCGGAGATCGCCTCATCGGTATTTGCCGCGCCTGCGCCGGCAGCCCATGTGGCGACATCCGGTGTCTGCTGATAGCCAATTGTGCCGGGAGCACCAAAGCCGCCATCACAGACGACAACGGCATCCTGTGGGTTTGTAATGCTCACCAGCGAATAGGCGTTGTAAGCTGGGGGGTAGTAGGTCGCACCCTGGGGGTTATTTGGATCTCCGGGCTGGTTGCTGCTGTTCAGGCGGTAGGAGGCGGGCACGTTGAGTGCTGGGTTAATCGGATTAGTATTGCCCGCTGGCGGTGCCGCTGCGGGGTAACGTACATTGCCCGTTGTATCCGCCGGGTCTCTCAGGACGCCCGGCGTTAGAAACTTATCAGAAATTAGCACCTGATCCCAATTTGATCCCGTTCCCGTCGCCGTCGAGTTCGCAGGGGGATTGGCGATGGCACCGTAAGACCATATTTGCGGAGCACCGAAATAGGCCCCGTCGGAGGCGGGGAGGCCACCTATATCGCCCACCCCGTACCCATTATTCTGCCCCTTCACCATATAGCCGTTATGTTGATGGGCGAACATAAGCAGTGACTGCGCGATCGTTCTTTGATTGGCCAGGCAGGCCACAGTCTCCGATTCCGCTTTGGCGGCTGCCAAGGCCGGGATCAGGATAGCAATAAGGATCGCGATAATAGATACAACCACAAGAATTTCGATGAGCGTAAATGCCCCGCGGAATATTCTACGGGACGGTGAACCAGTTTGGGGAAGTTTATTGGCCATGGGCGTTTCCTCTCGTAAAGTTTTAGGACCTTCACTCCTGCCGGCCGCAACGCGATCTTCGGCTCTATTAGAATGGTACATCATAAAGAGGTAGAAAGTAAAGAAAAAAACGCGGAATTTTCCTTATCGGGCGACCTGTCGGCCGGCAGGACCGGTAAAAACTGGCTCTCCAGCATCTGCCGGCCTAATATGTATTGGCCTTCGCAGTGGTTCGATGGCGCGAATACGATTTGTGGAGTTGAATATGGCGACGATGCGTGCGGTTCAGGTTTCTCATGCTAAAGGGGCTTTTGAGTTGGTTCAACGGCCCATTCCCGAGCCGGGGGTTTCGGGTATACGAATTAAGGTTCAGGCTTGTGGCGTTTGCCACAGTGATATGTTTGTTAAAGAAGGATTATTTCCCGGCATCAGCTATCCGCGTATTCCCGGCCATGAAATAATCGGTACCATCGATGCCGTGGGAAGCGCGGTAAAAAACTTTAAGCCCGGGCAGCGGGTGGGTGTGGGTTGGCACGGTGGGCATTGTTTTGTCTGTGAACCGTGCCGCCGGGGGGATTTTATTCATTGCGGCAAAGAACAGATTGCCGGTATCACTTACGATGGCGGTTATGCCGAATATTGCGTCGTCCCGCAGGAAGCGGCGGCGCTTGTGCCGGAAGCTCTGGATGCTACCAATGCCGCCCCACTGATGTGCGCCGGCGTGACAACGTATAACGCGCTACGCAACAGCGGGGCCAGAGGCGGGGATTTGGTAGCCATACAGGGCCTGGGCGGATTGGGCCATTTGGGCGTGCAATTCGCGCGGGCTATGGGATTTCACACGGTGGCTATATCCGCTTCCGACGCCAAACGTGATCTGGCCATGAAACTTGGGGCACATGAATATGTAG
>DAHVEJ010000115.1 GCA_027313145.1 Phycisphaerales bacterium
GAGTGTCTGAAGAAAGATCGGGAAAGGCTGCTGACGTTTTACGATTTTCCGGCTAAACACTGGACGCACATTCGCACGTCCAATCCGATTGAGAGCATGTTCTCGACGGTAAGACTGCGGCACAACAAGACGCGAAACAACGCCAGCCGTGCGGCATGTCTGGCGATGGTTTACAAGCTCGGCCAGAGCGCCCAGAGAAACTTCCAGCGACTCAACGGGGCCGAGCAGATAAAGGATATTATCGTCGGGATTATTTACGAGGACGGTATCAAAAAATCAGCCGCCTGAAAATCTTCTGTCCACAACATTTGACAGTAGCTCCGTCAACGCCCGGTGACCCCTTGTTCGCCGCCGTTTCCGACCAGGCGCTCCAGAGATTCCGGGGTAACCACACTTTATCATTCAGGCTGTACCATACGCCTCCTTTCACGCCCTCTTCGAGGGCTGCCAGCATGCGATCCGTCCAGACACTGGCTTCCGCCCAACGCCATCGCGCGCGCCGCGCGCGATGTGGTTCGACTTCTCCGGCTTGTTTAGCCTCGGTGGGCACTACCGCCGGTGCTTGCCGATCCCCTTGGGAATCAGCTCGTTGCTGGGGTCTGTGACTTTTCACATCCATCTTCCTGTGTGGCCTTCGCTCCACGGGAGTTACCCCGCTTCTCCGCTACTACGCACACTCTGACTCCTGCCCGCCGACACCCACAAGGGTAGCCGTCACCTCACGGACAGGTCTCATGGATTCATGGGTCGAGCCTTCCAACCATACTGCCTCCAAACACCTCATGCCGTCCCGTTGTCATGTTCGCTTGGTCGAACGGGCTTTCCCGAAGTGCGGGAGTTGGGCTTCGCCAGTGGCTAGCAGGCTCGCCACAGCATCAGGCCGAATCGAGTTCGTATCCTGCGGTCTGGTTGTTCGTCTCAGGTTGCTTTCCACCCTGCCTCGCGGCAACGCGGTTACCTTCGACTACGAGTCGGAACATCGACTCGAGGAGAACTTTCATCTCCTTGACTCAACACACTCTCCATCGCACTAGCCGGCACATTTATGTGCCGCCACGTCGCGGAACGGGTGCCCGCCGCGCATACCAAGCGTGAATTTTTGTGCGCAGCATCATACAACGCATTCACGTCGCGTTTATGTCGGAAATGGTATCGGTAAATAATCCATGGTAATATTCAGGCGTGACAGAGCACTGGTTCGGTGGCGCACCGAACGACATACTGCAAAACGACTTTACCGCTTCATGGGCATGAGTATATGAATACTCGTGCGTGCCAAAAGAGGCGGCAGCGGCCATAAATTGCCGGGCAAGCGGTTCGTAAATCGGGATGTGAAACAATGACTGAACGTGATTTGGCCCTGGCAAAACAACGGGCGCAACGGCTTTGGACCGCAATAATTGCATGGGGCATTGTGGCTGTCGCGTCTTTGGTTATTGCCATTCAAGCGTGGCATCGGCAGGTGAAAGATCTGGCTCTGCCTCATCCGCTGGATATTAATGATTTTAACCGCTGGCTGCGGATGCTGCCGGAATTTTTGCACCAGCACGCGGCCATTTCCGGCACGTCCTGGCCCATGCCGCCATTTACGTTTGTTCTGTTGGCACCCCTGTCCTGGTTGTCTTATCCGGCGGCACAATTCATCTGGGTGCTGTGTAAACCTGTAATGCTGGCGATTATTTTCTACTCCGGCATGGCCATCGTGCGGCGCTGCGGCGGGAAAATTAATCCGTTGCCCATGGCGTTGATTCTGCTGGTCTGGCTGTGGCCCGTCGTGGGGGATATGCAGGAAGGGCAAATGAATCTGCTGATGCTGACACCCCTGGCGGCGGGATTGTTTTTTATCCAGCTTGAGGAATTTTGGAGCGACTTGGCCGGCGGAATGCTTCTTGCCATGGCAGTGGCCATTAAAGTTACACCGCTGATTTTCCTGGTGTATCTACTTTGGCGCAAACGCTGGACGCCGGCTCTGGCGATGCTGGGGGGCATCATATTCTGGCTTTTTGTGCCGCTGGCATTATGTTTTGGCCTGCATCAGGCCATTCGCTGGAATCAGCAATATATTCATGCCATGATTGCGCCCTACCTGGTCAAGGGCGCGGTGGCAATTACCTCCGGGGAATCCCTGCCCAGTTTTCTGATCCGCCTGCTGGCGCACCGCAGCGCTTTTATCACTTATCACCATGGTGAGGCGAAAAAATATTATGTCAATGTGTTGAATTTATCGGTTGCCACTGCCCAATGGATCGTCCGGATTGTCCTGGTGGGCATTGGCGTAGGCGGTCTGGTGTGGATGCGCCGCACGCTGTCCACGCTGAAATGTCGGCGGTATATCTTTGAAATTGGCGCGGTGGCCGCATTTTTACTCTGGGCTGAGGCGTGGGGATGGGTGCCGCATTATGTCACGTTAATCTTCACCCTTCTGGCTGCCGGGTTGATCGCCAGCGATGAGCAGGCCGCACCCGCCACGCGCGGGCGAATGACGCTGCTGCTGATACTGGCCGCAATACTTATGATGCTGACATCAGACCTGGTAAAAGTTTTCGGCCCCCATGCCTCCAATTACAGCCGCACGTATGATCCTGTTCTCTTCACCGGAATCATACTGGTATTGGGGATCATGACGGCGGGCTACAAGTGGACGGTTGTCACGGCCAAAGCCCCATCACCAGCCTCGTCTAAGCCACAGGGTCATCAGAATTTATAAAACATTGAGCCGATGATCAGCGTATCGTTGCGTTTGCGTCCCAGTTCACCGGCGGTGTTGTCGTAATTATCGGTGAAGCTCGCACGCAAACCAAAACCGCGTGCTACTTCGGGCAAGTCAAAGCTCAGGGCACTGGTGGCGCTGGCCTGATAGTTATATGCGTTTTCCAAAGACGTAATATATTGCATCGTCTGGGTAAACCGCGTGCGATTATCAATCTGATAGCGGAAATGCAAGCCGGCGGTGCCGTTGATATAACTTACGGACTGACCATGGAAAAATCGCTCATACGTATAACCAGGGCCGGCCAGGACATCGAGTTCCACTTTTTTGTTGTCAAAAATATAATAACCAGGACCGATCGAGTTATTGGAGCGGATGGAAATACCCAGAATCGCGTCATAACGATTGCTGTTTTCGGCAAATAGAAACATCTTTTTAGCCCACTTTGGCTTGAATTCATCCAAGGCGCGGCGCCAGATTTCATCGGTCTGGAAAAATCCCAGGGATTGCACGTCATTGGTCATGCCGTAGCCGCCGGTGAGGTTGATATTCACTTCGTCGGGTTTGAAATGATAATGTAAATTCAAGGCCCCGGTGAATTGTGTGCTGTTGGAATTTCCGGCCGAATCCAACGCGCCCAGATCCAGTTCATTTTGCCAGTTGGGACCAAACCATGAGACCGGCTCGGTACTTTTGGCCGGCGGCACGGGCATGTTCACCGGCGTTACCGTCCATCCTGAACCGCTGGGCGCGGGGGCCAGCGTCGCCATTTGAGCCGGGGCTTTAGCGGGTGCCAGCACCACTGGAATGTTGCTGGATAACGTTTTGATATCCGCAATCGGAATGGAAAGTATGCCGGCATACGCGGTTTTAACCGTTACATGCGATGCACCAACGCGTGTGATGGTGCCGGTGATATGATCGCCGTTTTTCAAGATAACTGTCCCGGCCCGCACGCCCCCGAAGGCTGCAAAAGCCGCCGCCACTGCCACACCGGTTACCAATTTCCGTAGATTTACCATGCTGTAAAACTCCAAAAGCCGCCAATGCAAAGAAAAACGTAGCCGTTCATAGGCCTTTTTGACCTGTCAAGCTAACGAACAATGAGCCTGACTATGTATAAGGTATACCACCCTTCGGAAGAAAAGAAAAGCAATTGGCACCTTGATTAAAGCGCTGCAGGACTTTTGCAAGGTATTACAGAATACAATTTTTTCAATGTTCCGGTGCCGCGCTGATGCAATGGGGGCGGCGGCGTGGGGATATGCGCGGAACGAGTATGCAGTAGCTTGAATGGCGATGGTGAACGATTAGCCGTCCCAGTGCCAGCCGGGATAAACTCCGATCACCGAGACCACAGAGTTCTTTATCCACAGGTTGCGCCGATTAATCAGATTAGACGACGACGCGACGGTGCGAATTCACCACCAAGACACAACGACACGAAGAATTTGTTTCACCACAGAGGGAGCCGAGGTCAACGGAGGGCGGCGATAATAGTTTTCGCTGATGACGGATCAATACTTTTGCAGTATTGGCAGTAAGCTTGGTGACGGGGCGGCGGCTGCCGCTGCCGCAGAGCGGTTGATCAGGAGAGAGTTGAGTCCCGATTAGCCGGCTCCTGCGGCAAAAGGCGTGTCCCGATGTGTCGGGAGATTTCGGATTCCTGTCTCAACAGGGAGCAAATATGGATGGCCTAAAGCATTTCCGTGCTGCGGCGCAGCAGGGTTTTTGTTTGCTCCGCCGCCAGTGGGCACGCCGTTAACACATGGGCGAAATCGCTGTCCATTAAAACATGTAATAGGCCGCGCGGCGAGCCAGTAACGCCTTCCCACGGATTTGTTTCCGGCCATGCGGCGGCTTTACATAAATGGCATCTGGACGGTATCGTTTTGCCATCGTAATTGGAGGAACATTAACTGAGTACCAGAGAGCGCATCCTTATCACGGTCCGTACCTATCCGGTGATCAGCCAGAAATACATCGAAACCGTCTGCACGGGCGGCATCACCGACAACGGGGAATGGCGGCGACTTTACCCGGTCCCGCTGCGCTACCTCGACACCGAAAGGCAGTATAAGACCTTCGATGTGGTGGACGTGGAAGTAACGCCCGGTAAGGATACGCGGCCCGAAAGCCGAGTTCCTGTCATCGCAAGTTTGCGAATAACATCGAATCTCAAAGGTTGGGCCGAGCGCCGTAACTGGGTTGAGAGGACCGCTTTTACGTCCCTGGATGAGGTGGCATCGGCAGGAAAATCGCTCGCACCTGTACGGGTGAGGAAGGTTCTCGAATTCATTGCCGATCCGGCTGCGCCCCAATGGACTCCAACGCAGTTGGAAAAACTCAAGCAGGGAAATCTGTTCGACGAACGGCATCCCTTGGAAAAAATCCCTTTCGATTTTCGCTTCCGCTGGATTGACGATGCCGGGAAATAGTACAATTCTCATGTGATGGCTTGGGAATTCGGCGAAACATGGAGAGGCTATCGCAAGAGATACCCGGATCCCGTCTCCGTGATGCGGGATAAGTGGATGAACGACCTGTGTTCGCCGAAACGTGACATATTGTTTTTTTTGGGTAACCAGAACCGCTTTCGAGACCAGTTTTCAATCTGCGGCATATTTGGGCCGCCAAAGGAAAAGGAATCTGATGGAACACTTTGGTAAGGAATTTGCAAAACGAAGGAGCGCGAATGGTGCCGCTCTTGAGCGGGCCTTTGGCATAGCCGTCGCAACACCGTCGTCAACCGGTCGATCAACCAACTACCGCACCATTCGTGAGGGTGGCTCGACCACTATTTTCACCATCGGCTACGAAAAGCGCGACGGGGACGGCCTGATCTCACTGCTTATAGATGCCGGAATTGAGCTGCTTGCCGACATTCGGGAAAAACCCATGTCGCGTGTTCCCGACTTCCGTGCTGCGGCCCTGCGGGGCTTCTGTGAAAATGCCGGAATTGAATACCAGAGTTGGCCGGAGCTTGGTTCCACCGAAAAGCTCCGTGAAAATCTCAAGGCCACCGGAGACTTCAAACGCTTTGAAAGCGGATTTCGCAGTTATGTTCTCAGGCATGGCAAGCACGCGCTGGAAGAACTTGCCATGGAGGCAAAAAGGAAACCTACCGCACTACTCTGCTATGAACGGCTCCACGAGGAATGCCACCGCAGCACCGTGGCGGAATTATTGGCCGATATGCTGGATGCGGGAATCGTGGCGATGTGAGCAAAAAGGTGATTTGCGGCCCCGCGTTTACGGCAAACATCGCTACGCCACGAGCCTGCGGGCTTCTTGGTCGTTCACGCCAATACCCCATCTCTTTCCACTTCAGCGTGAATAGGAAACACGCAGATAAAGTCCTTGCTCCCATTGCTCCAACGGCACAATGGTGTCCGTCCTATGAACCACATCTACCGGGGAGTTTTCGGATACCCGTCGTGCGTTTAATAACAATTGGATGTTTGCTGGAGCGCGCACGCTCCGCAGCAGCGCAGTATGGACTACAACTGTCGCCGTTGGGCCAGCCGGCATCCGCCACGTGAACCAATCATTCTGGACACCCACGGAATACCAGGTCGTGTTGACGGATTATTGGGCGAAGGCAGAGGCCGCGACCTAATGAACAAAGGCCAGGAAAGTACAGGCCAGTTTGCCGTAATGCGTGGCGATGGCCCGCAGCCACTTGCACCGGCCCAGGAGTCGTTCCACACAGTTGCGACACCGGAGAAGTAAAACGGGTAACGGGCGGTGCGTAACACCGACGTCAGGATGGCTTTGGCTCCGGCTCCCCGTTCACTGCGGCTTCCGGCGGTGATCTTCCGCATCACCACCGCTGGCCGTAACGCCCGTTCCGCCGCATTGTTGGTGCCCTCTACCTTCGTTCGCACCGAGCGTGACCCATGGAAACTGTGACCTCGTTGATATTCTGATCGCGGCCTCGCATCTTCGAGCGACAACTCCGCTGAAACTTCCGGATGCCATTGACTATGCGACCGCACACTTACGCCGTCGTGTCGTCGTGCCCCAGCGCACGAAAAACTATGAGGGAAAAGTAAAAACAAGGTAAGCGCATGTCAAGCTTTTATATGCAAATCGCGGCCCCTGCGGGGACCGGCAGCAAGAGCGGTTGCCCCAAATTGCAGCCGGCGCTGTAGAATCAGGACATTACTGGAGTCGCGCTATGAAAATTATGGTTATTGGTAGTTCCGGGCAACTGGGGGCGGATATTGTTGAGGCATTGCCGCAAGCGGGTTGCCAGGCGCTACCCGTGAGCGGACGGCAGGATCTCGACATCACCAATACGCCGGCCTTCGCGGGGTTTTTAGACCAGCATCGGCCTGATGCGGTCATTAATACCGCCGCCTTCCATAATGTCGATCTGTGCGAACGCGAAGTCGATAATGCCTATCGGGTCAATACCGTTGCGGTGCGGGGCTTGGCGGTTGAATGCCAGCAGCGCGGCGTCTTATTGTTTCAGATCGGCACCGATTACGTCATGGACGGCCCCGCGGATTCCAAGCCGTTGCCGGAAACCGCGCCGGTTCATCCCAAAAGTATTTACGCCCTGACACGCTTCGGCGGTGATTGCATGACCCTGACCCACGCGCCAAGCGTGGGATATGTGGTGCGGACCTGCGGCCTGTTCGGCATGGCGGGCTGCAAACTTAAAGGCGGCCTGAATTTTGTGGACACCATGATTACCGCCGCCCGCGCCGGCAAACCGCTGCGTGTGGTGGCGGATCAGCTCGTGGCTCCCACGGCGACCGATGATCTGGCTAAACAATTAATTCTGATGATTCAACGCCGCCCCGCGCCGGGCTTGTACCACGCTGTATCCCATGGGCAATGCTCATGGCATGAATTCGCTTGCGCGGCATTAGCTATGGCGGGCATTGATCATCCCATTGCGCCGGTAAGCAGCAGCGAATTTGCCGCTCCAGCGCACCGCCCAAGCTATTCGGTTCTGGATAATGCGCGTCTGCGCAAAGAAGGTATTGATGTTATGATGGACTGGCGGACTAGTCTGCGACGCTACGTTGAAAAGAAATATCCGGCGAGTCGATGAAGGAAGATGAGTTATGACCGTTTGAGATGCGAAATTAAGCAATATGGCGTAACCATACAAAACATACGGCGGCCCAGCGCCACGACGCCATGGAAAGGAAATGCTCACGAAACTGCTACTTGCACGCTGCCGGCACAGTTGGCGATTCTGGCTCATCGCGGCCATGGCCGCCGGGATCATCTGGCGACTAACCGATTATTTTCTACGTTTCCCGGTCTGGGATGATGAAGCGTCATTGGGATTAAATATTCTTCATCGAGGTTATCTAGGCTTGCTGCGCCCGCTGCGCTATGGGCAGGTCTGCCCGATTGGCTTTCTCTGGGTCAGCAAATTTCTGGTGACCTCTTTTGGAACTGATGTCTGGGTTTTGCGTTTCCTGCCATTAGTTGCGGGAATTGCGGCGGTAGTACTGGCGTGGCCCGTCACCCGGCGCGTCGCGGGCCGGCGTGTGGGATTGCTGGCAACCGCGTTAATTGCCTGCTCCCTGGCGACCAATCGCTTTTGCACAGATTTCAAGCCGTATTCGCTGGATCTGCTGATGTCATTGGGCATTATTGGTTTAGCGTTAAGGGCCATTCGCAGGCCCTGGGATTATCGCCCCGTACTGTTTCTCGTCCTGCTGACCCCCTTGGCAATGGTGCTTTCTTATCCGAGCGTATTTGTTCTTGGAGCGGCACTGGCCGCGTTGCTGCCCACGCTTTGGCTTAGCCGCAGTGCGGCGCGGCAGGTGGCGTACAGTGTTTGGGCGGTGATAACCGTCGGCTGTTTCGCGGTCATTTACTTGACCGTTATCCATGGCCAAATGAGCCATACCCACAGATTCATGCAGGAATTCTGGAAAAATGCGTTTCCGCCACACGGGCCGGCCATATTCCTCTGGCTTATCGACGCGCATATATCCAACATGATGAGTTATCCATTTGGCGGTTCCAAGGGAATCGCTCTATTAATTGCTCCTCTGGTTTTGCTGGGCGTGTGGCGATTATGGGAAAGCCGACGCCGGGCGGAATTGGTTCTTCTGGTTGGTCCGTTTGTATTAACCTTCCTGGCCGCCTGGCTGCACAAATATCCTTATGGAGCGGATGCGCGCGTGGAGCAGCACCTGGTGGTGCCCATCACTTTTCTGGCTGCTTTGGGGGCCGTAACGCTCGGAACGTTAATCGTTAAAAAATCCCGGAATGTCAACATGTGGCGATACACCGCAAATATCGCAGTTGCCGTGATGATCATTTTCGCGGTCATTATGATTGCCAAAGATATCTGCTATCCCTGGCGAACACCGGCTCCACTCTTAGCCCAAAATTTTGTTCGCAATGTATTTCGGAATTCCGGCCCGCATACGCAGGTTCTCATTGTCAATAAGCACCCACAACATTATTCAATTCTGATTTCCTGGCAGTTGGCGGCGGCCCACCGCCGGTGTCTAATTCTGCCGCGTCTGGCGCATGGGTTCACCGCTGCCGCCGGAACTGCTGTTTGGCTGCTGCATTTTCATTTCAGCCATCCGCTGCCCATATCAATGAAAATAATGCGGCACTTTCAGCAAGACATCGGTCACGGGCGAATTGCCGCCAATATTACTCGAAGGCTTTTTGAGCCGTTCAGCGGCCACCCGCCGGTCTATATGCAAGCGGTACACATCGTACCGCCAATACCGTAAGCGATCTGTGATTTTATAGCGACAGGCATGGAAGTATTGCGCACGCCGCGGCAACCGCACATTCTACATGACGCCCGACGAACTTTCGTGCTGGCAGGCCTCAACCTGGCAGGCTCCAACCCATCCGTCGGCGGCAACGCCATTGTTGTGTTACAGCATGGGGCTTGCACCCGCGTTACTTGCCTTGCGTGGCCGAGCCGGTCGGGCTGAAGCGGTAGAAATACAGGGTCTTGCGTTGACTGGCAATTTCCGGGTCGGGTATTGAGCTTTCTGATTTCAGCAGCGGAAACAGTCGCACCGCGTAATCGGTATCTTCGCCGCAGTTGATGGCTTTGAACCCCACCTGCAATGCGAGTTCCCGCCGCACCGGGCAGAGATGATTGGGCGTGCGGAAATACGCGTTGCCACGTTGATAATATTTCTTGTGGGTAATGGAATAATTAAACGGCCCCGCATAAACACCATCCACTTCCAATCGGCCGGCAAACACGACGCAATCGGCCTGCGGCTTGGCGATTATGGCCTGAAGAATATCGGCGATATAGCTTGGGGCCACCATGTCATCGTCATCAATAAATGCGATAAACCGTCCCCGTGCCCGCCGTAGCAAGGCATCCCGCTTTTCCCCCACCGGCTTTTCGCCGCCGTCCAGGTCACAGTGAATTTCCACCTGCCATGGATTATCCAACGCAAAAATCTGCCGATGCAATTCCCGCAGCAGCGCCGCAAACGTATGCTGCCGTCGATGTAGCGACGGAATTAAAATGCTCAGTGCCGGTTCGGATAAGCCGAAATTTCCCGCGCGGCGCAGCTCATACATTGCCTTATCCGCGTCCCACCATTGCTGATTGCGTATAAACAGCGCATCGGGCTGCCGCCCGATATGACAATGGCGAAACAGCACGCGAGATTGATAATGATATTTACCAATGTGCCGCACCACATCGGTAAATTCATTATCGCAAAACATGGAGCGGTACGCGGGGTGATAGGCATAACCGAAGCGGCGATATAAATTCCATCCCATGACGCTTAGCGTAATAAGCCTGTGGGAACCCATATAACCGTCATCAAAATGCAGCGCACCATCCATGGCCGGAAATTGCTGCCGCATCGTTGTCGCGATACAGTCATCCCAGCAATGAACCTGCGGGATCATGTCGTCGCTGGCCAGAACCAGTACATCCGGCTCCATGCCGATGGTATTCGCGGCGTCTTCCAGATCACTGTTGCAGGCGTCGATTTTACTGCGAGACCCGGGGCCAACGCGATAATGCACATCGGGCATGCGCGTAAGCGCTTGAAGCACGGATGGATGGTTCATCACCGGATCGTCCATATCGATGGCGATCAGATACACCACCTTATGCCGTCGCGATTCCAATGCCCGCCACAGGGCCAGGGTTTGAAAAAACAGATGACTGCGGCCCCGCGTGGGCCATTTGATCAGGATATTCATGGGCGTCTCCGTGACGGGGACACATGGCCGAAGCGTTAGGAAAATCTGTCAGGACCGTGGCTTTGCGGGCATCGGGCCGTTCCGGGCGATGGCACCCCACAATTCCGCCACGGCCGATTCAATATACCCCCACGCTTTGCCCAGCAGAGAGCCGAAATATTCCAGCGGCTTGAATAACGCAGCCGCCAAGAGTGGAAATTTCATAGCAATAACGCCGGCCCAGCCAGACTCACTAAATAGGATAAGACCCCCAGCCACCAGGAGAAGAAACACCGTAACGACAATAAATCGCCCAAGTTTGTAACTTAAAGAATGATATATCGCGTGATACCGAGCCGCATTATGCAATTCCCCCGCTTGAACGGCACGGGCGGATCGGACAAAAGCCGCCTGGATTTTCAATGCCGGCTTGAGATTTGCAAGGGTCGCCATGGTCGCCAGGTGTGTTTGCTGTGCGTCGTGGGCCACGTTAACCACCTGCGGCCGCAGTGCGGCAATGCCGGGGTCACTGTTTGCGTCCTTTGCGGTTTGTCGCGCCAGTGATCGCGCATCAAGCAGGGTGCGGCCGGCTGCGGTGTTAGCCAGGCCGGCGGAACGCCGGACGGCGCGGAAATCCGGGACGGCGGTCAGATGCGTGCTCTGAATGCCGGCGCATCCGGTGACCGCCAGAACAGCCAGGCTCATGGCAACCGCGCAAGAGACTTTTTTCGACTGATTCATTGAAAGCTCCTTATGTGAAATAACAACTTGAACTTATGAACTTACGAGGTAATGGTTTTCTGCGTACGCGGTCTGGCTATTTGGCCACATGACGCGCTTGGCTGGCGACATAGCGCCAAAACGTCGCCTGCAAGCGCGCGTGGCGCGCACGGTTCCGCCAGATTCGCAGACGGCGGTGGGTCTTTAATCGCTTGCGTTTGTGCCACAGGGCCTGCCGGGCCTGACTGGCCGCCACAATAAACCCAAATGACGCGGTGCCCAGGCCGATAATGGCGGACCAATCCATAGATTTTTCGGCGGCGTTATGGAGCATCTGACAATTCCCGTAATGCGCCAAGAACCTGATCCAATTTGGCGGATTGCTCATCCTGTTTATCTTCCAGGCGTTGCCGCCACGCCGCGGAATCCCGATCGGCCGCATCCATTCGGCGCACGCCTTCCATCAGGGCCTGTTCCGTGCGGCTGATACGCCGCTCATGGCCGATCAGCCAACCCATTAACGGGCCGACAATCACCGAAGCTGTCGCAAATATCGGCAGCCACGTTTGTATGCCGGCCAGCCGGGCGACACTTTGTGCGATTAACAAAGACGGATAATTCTCTGGCATCAACATAGGTGTTCCACAAAAGGTGACAGGATGCAGGTGTGATCCGGAAGTTCGCATTGCGACCGACGGCGTAAAAGTTGTGATCCGTTGGTGAAAAGTGTTTCGCCCAACTCGCTATTGTTCAACCTTCCGCCGTTGGCCGCACGCCTGCGTCCGGCACCCATCATCCTGCCACCATGCAGGATCAATTACGAGATAACGGTTCTTGCCGCGACCACCACAAAACCGCTGCGGTTGTTGGCGCTGTTGGGAATCGTCAGAGGCGTCTGCCGGGCGGTTTTACCATCCACCCGATAGATAATGCGGTACGCCACTTCCGCTGCATCAAAGTAAAGGTGCATGGACATGGCCGCCTCAATTCCGCCGCCGACTTTGGTTGAAACAAGATACTGATTCAAGTCCGCCAGAATCACGTCGCCAGGAGTCCCAACCGCCGAGCAATGGAAGCTGTAAACCACCGGGATTCCAAACAACCGTGGCTGCGGCGATTGCTGAATGGTTCCGGCGGCAAAATACAAATTACGGCCGGCGGCATCCTTGAGCTGCTCAAACTGCGCTTCCGCATCCGGATGCGCAATCCATACCACACCGCTGGTATCGCCGGGGCGAATCGTCCAGAGCCGACTCTTCATATTCACCAGGTTGCTGTAGCTGATGGTGAAACCCGGCTGGTTAACATCGGCCGCCACGGTTACCAATGCTCCGCTATTAAGAATTCCCTGCGGCTGGCCCGACGCGGCACCGCTTCCGGAAATAAACGCCTGATTCAAATCCCAGGCCAGAGCGATCCCACCTTCATCAAAAATGAAGTTGGAAAGCGCGACATTGTTATCCTGCAACAATTCATCGGTAACCGGCAACAGCGTTCCCCAACGGTTCAGGGACATCTGCACGCGGGTGTATACCGGTTTTTGCGGCGTGATGCCCACGCCGTCGCCATTAAGCCACGTTCCAAGCGACGCCCCCGTCGCGCTGGTCTGGCCCAACGTGGAAATTTGCCGCACCGGAATAAACAGTGAATTGCCCATGTTAATGGGATATTTCCGCGCCTTGTCAAACAGCACCGATTCCGCCAGAACATCGCGATAAAGCTGATTGGCATACTCCGTGGGCACCAACGCTCCGCCATCCGCCAGAACGGTTTCATCCATACCGTCGGCCTTGGCAATCATGCGTTTGATACGTTCATCACTGGCTTTGTGCGTAAAATGCCTGCGGACGCTTTGCGCAAAATCGCCCAGATTCTTAAATCCCCCGGTCGGGTCCAGGTCTTCCCGGTCCGGGCCGATCACCAGTGTGGGCCGCACGGTTTTCAGGCCCCTGGACACTTGATCAATAACGCGCGTGGTGATCTTTTGCGCGGCGGCCTCCAACTGTTCGGTCATGGATTTTTGAATTCCCGCCACGGCTTCATCCAGGTCTTTGATCTCAAGTGCCACCGCTTCCGCCACGGTAGCATCTACCGCGGCCTTGGCCTGATCATCAGGCAGGTCCATGACGGAATCTTTTTTCTGCCCCAGGTAATCTTTAAGAAATTTGACTTTCATAACTGTGTCTCCGTTAAAAAAATTGAAGTAAAACATCCAACGGGCCGCCGGGCAGCGCCGCGGTTCCCGATATCTCGGGACCGCCGGTCATGCCGGTCACATCCGATTCCGCACGCTGTAGGGATAAACATGTGCAGATAAGCACAAAATCAGGATTTGATTCGGTTGAGTGGGCCAGGGGATTGGGAATTGAGAATCTAGAACCGAGAATCTAGAACCGAGAACCTGGAATCTGGAATGCGGCGGAAGCGCTGGCGCTTATGGGTGTGGTTGGAAATAGCGCTGAGGGTTTTACCGCAGAGCCGGCGGCTTTGTGATAAGACGTATTGATCCGTGATCCGTGATCCGTGATCAGTGAGAATTGCTGATCCATGTCCCCGTGTGACAGTGTGATTGCCACAGTGGCCCTTGGGGAGCAATACTTCGTGTCTTTATGTTCCCGATGACCCCGGCTTAAATAATTGTGATCAGGATGGTAAACGTTCCC
Source organism: Phycisphaerales bacterium (assembly GCA_027313145.1). Lineage (GTDB taxonomy): Bacteria > Planctomycetota > Phycisphaerae > WQYP01 > WQYP01 > JAMDCX01. The sequence goes on from DAHVEJ010000115.1 coordinate 14,257, forward strand.
TCGCGGTGAGTCGGTAAAATCTGTGTTAATCTGTGAAAGAGGTTTATCCCGTGCGCGCCGGGATGGATCAAAATCACGACGGGAGGCGATCCACAGATTACTCAGATTACGCAGATTAACGACGACGTAAACACGGTTTATTTACCTTCGCGCCTCAAATACGCGGCGTAAAAAATCTGTGTCAATCTGTGCAAGAAGTTTAT